>JANONM010000228.1:0-1628 GCA_031420855.1 Hyphomicrobiales bacterium | reverse complement strand
TGCCGCACCACCAGAAAATCCGGATGCATGGCATTGATGGTCATCGCCGTATCCAGCAGCGTCTCGCCCTTGGCCACCGACGACGTGGCAATCGCCATGTTCATCACATCGGCCCCCAGCCGCTTGCCGGCAATTTCAAATGAACTCTGGGTGCGCGTGGAATTTTCGAAAAACAGATTGACCTGGGTTTGCCCGGTAAGCACCCGCGCTTCGACAGGCAAGCTCTTGCCATTTTCGGCATAGAACTGCGCCAGTTCCAGAATGCCGGCAATATCAAGAGGGGAAAGATCGGTGATGGCCAGCAGGTGCTGGGCTTTGAACAGGACAGGTCGTGGGCTTGTCAGTGTCATTAAAAGCGCTGCTTAGGGCGCTGTTGCCAAAGCTGCAAGAGGCTTGTCCCGCCCTGTGGAGAATTGCTTAATTGGCACTGTTGAGAAATGATTGCAGGATATAGGCGGCCGCCAGTTTGTCGACATTTTCAGCCCGCTTGGCGCGGCTGATGTCAGCCTCCAACATCACACGGGTGACAGCTGCGGTTGATAGCCGCTCGTCCCAATAAAGGATTGGCAGCGCCGTCATTTTTTGCAGATTGCGCACAAAGGCACGTGTCGACTGGCAACGCGGCCCCTCGGTGCCATCCATGTTCAACGGCAAACCGATGACGAAGATCCCAATGTTTTCGGCCTGTGCAAAATCCAGCATTGCCTTGCTGTCCGCCTGAAACTTCGATCGTGCAATGGTAAAACGCGGCGTGGCGATTTGCAGGGTCAGGTCTGATGTGGCAAGGCCGATGGTCTTGGTGCCAAGGTCAATGCCCAAAATTCGTTTGTCACCGGGGAGGCTTGCCAAAGCGGCCTTCATGTCCGCATCAAAATTGGTCATTGCCGGGTGATAGGCGATTGGGCCACAAGGTCAAGTCTCTTGAGGAATACAGACATGACTTCGAACCGTTCCGTCGGGCCCATCGTCGAGCCATTGCCCATCGGTGCCAAACCGGATTTGCGACCCTTGCCCGGACGCTGGATCAGGCTCGATCCCTTGAGCGTGGCCCATCATGGATTGTCGCTCTATAAATCGTTTGCAGGCAAAGATCCGGAAAATACCGTTTGGACATGGATGCCCTATGGTCCCTTTGCCGATGAAGCAGCTTTCCTGGCTTGGGCGAAAGACCGCGAAGCCGCCCGCGACCCCTGGTTCTACGCCATCGTCAACCGCTCCACCGGCGAAAGCCTCGGCATGGGCGCCTTCATGCGCGCAGACCCTGCCAATGGCGTCATTGAAATCGGCAACATCTGGATGGCCCCCGCCCTCCAGCAAACCCGCGAAGCCACCGAAGCCATCTTCCTGATGATCCGCCACGCCTTTGATGATTTGGGCGTGCGTCGTCTGGAATGGAAATGCGATGCGCTGAACGCACCATCCCGCAAAGCCGCCTTGCGCTTCGGTTTTCAGTTTGAGAGTATCTTCCGCCAACACATGATCATCAAGGGACGAAATCGTGATACCGCGTGGTTCGCGATGATCGACAAGGACTGGCCGAAGCTGAGGGCGGGGTTTGAAGATTGGTTGAATGCTGGGAATTTTGATGAACGCGGGCAGCAGAAGAAGCCTTTGCAGGTTGGGCTGGC
>JANONM010000227.1:0-7518 GCA_031420855.1 Hyphomicrobiales bacterium | reverse complement strand
AATGGTCATAGAGATGGGCTTCGGACTGGCGTGAAACCGGCAAGTCCGTATCGACATCCGGACTGTCAGTTACCTGAGCCCGTGTCAGGTTCACCGGAAATTCCCGTTTTTCAACATTGGGAGTGCCCATCACCAGGGGTGGAAGCAGCACCTTGCGGCCGGGAAGCCAGTTGCCCGTATCGACAACCAGCCAGCGCACTTTCCAGCTCTCGTCTTCGACCAACAGATCCTTGACACTGCCCAACTCGCCATCAGTCTCCGCAATCGTATAGCCATTGATGGCTGATGCATTCCATAACATTGCCTGCTCCTGTTGCCTGATGATCTAAAACACTATCGTCTGCTGACAGGAAAAAAACAGCCTCGGAAACTACTTATGTCCAACTTAAGGTACTGAGGTTTCTGTGTGAGGGAACAATTTCGGACGCAATGCGTTTAATGTGATAGTGTTTTTCCGTAGAGGTGAATGCCGGATGCGAAACCAAGTTTTTCCGAAGGTAAAAACCGTGGTTTCGCGCCCGAAAAGCGAGCGTAAGCACTTTCTGGTTGTTGGCATAGGCTCGTCAGCAGGCGGCTTGGAAGCTTGCCGAAATTTTCTTGACGCGCTGCCCGTGCCAATCGGCATGGCCTTCATACTCGTACAGCATCTCGAACCCAATCATGACAGCATGTTGGTTGAACTCTTGGCCAGTCACACGGCAATGACCGTGAAGCAGGCAGGTGACGGCATGTTGATTGAAGCCGATCATGTCTATGTGATTCCACCGGGTCGCTCTCTCGCCTACGGTGAGGGTGCATTGAGAATCACCGAGCCACTTGAACAGCGTGGTGCCCGCCTGCCTTTTGATTTCCTCTTGCAATCCCTGGCGGTGGAATTTGGCGACCGGGCTGTCTGCCTTGTTCTCTCGGGAACCGGCACGGATGGCAGCGCTGGTGCGGTTGCCATCAAGGCGAAGGGCGGATTGGTGATCGCGCAGGAACCCGGTGAGGCCGGATTTGACGGCATGCCAAAAAGCGCCATTGCCACAGGCGCTGTGGGACATGTTCTTGCCCTTGCCCAAATCCCTGACATTCTCAAAAACCACGCCTCAAGCTCGACGCCAATAGCCACGGCGGCAGCGCCTGACCGTCTGCCAGCGGAACCAGATTGGCTGCGCGACATCATCGAACTTCTACGCAGCAAGACCACCCATGATTTTACGCTTTACAAGAAAGGCACCCTGCAACGGCGCATTGAACGGCGCATGGCGCTGGCAGGGATCAAAGCCAGCGAAACGGCGCGCTACCTCGATATCCTGCGGGGCAATGACACCGAAATTGACAACCTTGCAAAGGACTTGCTGATCAACGTCACCAGTTTCTTCCGCGATCCCCAAGCCTTCGACGTGTTGGGCGATACTGTCATCCCCGATCTCGTCAACAACCAGAAACCCGGACTTCCGTTACGCATCTGGATTGCCGGATGCAGCAGCGGCGAGGAAGCCTATTCTCTCGCCATGCTGTTTCGGGAGCATAGTGTTGCCTCGAAAAAAGATGTGCAGCTTCAGGTTTTTGCTTCAGATGTTGACGCTGATGCCGTTGCCACAGCGCGGGAAGGCAAATATCCGGCCAGCATCGAAGCTGACGTTTCGCCACAACGGCTCGCGCGGTTCTTTTCAAAAGATGATCATGGATATCGTGTCTCTGCCGAGCTTCGTTCGACTGTGATCTTCACGGTTCAGGATGTGATTACCGATCCGCCGTTTTCGCGGCTGGATATGGTGTCTTGCCGCAACCTGCTGATTTATCTTGATCCTGAGGCGCAAGCCAAAGTCATTTCGATTTTCCATTTTGCCCTGCGCAAAGGCGGTTTGCTGCTGTTGGGCAGTGCCGAAACCGCCGGCAATATTGAGGGTCGCTTTGAGATTGTTTCAAAGCCTGTGCGTATTTACAGGAACATCGGGCGTGGCCCGGCAGGAGCGATCAGCCTGGGTGCGGGAGATGCATCAAAGACACCTTCACGCGCCATCCAGAACCAGTCGCCAACCAACCCCGCCGCACTGGCCGAACTCTGCCGCCGTCTGGTATTGGACAATTACGCGCCAGCCGCCGTGCTGGTCAACCGCAAGAACGAATGCATCTTTTCAATGGGGCCGACGGACCGCTACTTGCGCGTCTCACCCGGCCACCCGACCCATGATCTGCTCGCCATGGTGCCGCCGGGGGTTCGCGCCAAACTCAAACTCACCATACCGCAAGTCATCGAGAACAAGTTGCGCGTGGCTGTCGAGGGTTGCCGGATGCGCCGTGAGGGCAAAGACCAGGTCTTCTCCATCGATGTGCAACCTGTGCCCGGCGATGATCTCTTGTTGGTCTGCTTTATCGACACGCCAAAATCGATCTCGAAAACCCGCCCCCACGACACACCCCAGAATCAGGCACACGTTGCTGAACTTGAGCTTGAACTCGTCGCCGCCCGACAGGAACTGCAAAGTGCGGTGCGCGAACTTGAGATTTCAGCGGAGGAACAAAAAACAATCAACGAGGAAGCCTCATCGGTCAATGAGGAATTTCAATCAACCAACGAAGAATTGCTCACCTCCAAAGAAGAGCTGCAATCGCTGAATGAAGAACTGACCGCCCTCAACAGCCAGCTTCAGGAAACCCTGGAGCGCCAGCGCACTACCTCTGACGATATGCAAAACATTCTCTACAGCACCAATGTTGCAACGTTGTTCCTCGACATGAACCTCAATATCCGGTTCTTCACGCCAGCCACAAAATCACTTTTCAATGTCATTCCCGGCGATGTGGGGCGGCCGCTGACTGATCTCAATTCGCTGTCTGCCGACAAGGCGCTGGTCACCGATGCCCAAACCGTTTTGCGTGAGCTGCCAGCTATCGAACGGGAAATTGAAACTGGCAGCGACATTTGGTTCATGCGCCGCATCTTGCCCTACCGGACCCATGGCGACGCTGTCGAGGGCGTGGTGATCACCTTCACCGACATCAGCGAACGCAAGCGCATCCGCAAGGACATGGAAGAAGCCCGTCTCGTCGCCGAACAGGCCAATGCGGGGAAGTCGCGCTTTCTCGCCATGGCCAGCCATGACCTGCGCCAGCCGCTGCAAACCCTGGCACTCCTGCAAGGCCTGTTGGCGCGGGCGGTTGAGGGTGAGAAAGCGCAGAAACTTGTGGCGCGACTTGACGAAACACTGAGTGCCATGACGGGCATGTTGAATACGCTGCTCGATATCAACCAGATTGAGGCGGGGAACGTGCAGCCCGACAAGACGATGTTCAGTGTCAAGGACATGTTGGACCGATTGCGTAATGAGTACACCTATCAGGCGCACGCCCAGGGACTGTCGTTGCGTGTGGTGTCGGGCAACTACATGGTTCACAGCGATCCGCGACTGTTGGAGCAGATGATCCGCAATCTGCTTTCGAACGCCATGAAGTACACGCCAAATGGTAAAGTGCTGCTGGGTTGTCGCCGCCGTGCCGGAGTCGTGAGCATCGAAATCTGGGACACGGGTGTCGGCATTGCCGAAAATCAAACCCAGGCGATTTTCAATGAATACCACCAGATTGGCAACACCGAACGCGCCCGCAGCCGCGGGCTTGGGCTGGGACTGTCGATTGTTCGGCGCTTGGGGAAATTGCTCGGCCATCAAGTGAGCGTCAGGTCCAAACCCGACAAGGGTTCGGTCTTTCGAATTGCCATCGTTCCGTCGCTGGAAACTGCAAAGTCTCTGCCTGAACCTTCAAGTGGCGGCGAGGCAAACGCCACAATCGGACATTCCCATCGCGCGGGAACGCTGCTGGTTGTGGAGGATGATCCGGACGTGCAAGCCTTGCTCGAGCAGCTTCTGAAAGACGATGGCCATCATGTCATGTCTGCCTCAGATGGCGCAACGGCATTGGCCTTGGTGGCAAAAGGGCTGCTCAAACCCGACGTGTTGCTCACCGACTTCAATCTGCCGGGTGCCCTCGATGGCCTGCAAGTGGCAGCTCAATTGCGCGAAAAACTGAATGCCACACTTCCTGTCATCGTCCTGACGGGCGATATTTCAACTGAAACACTGCGCGATATCTCACTGCAGAAATGCCTGCAACTGAACAAACCGGTCAAACTTTACGAACTTACACAAGCTATCCAGCGCTTGTTACCCGTGATATCCGGCAAGGCGAGAATTGCCCCGCCAGTTTCAAATACCGCCACAACGCCCATCATCTTTGTCGTCGATGACGACGCGAACGTGCGTGGCACAATGTGCGCCGTTCTGGTAGACGAAGGTTGGCAGGTCAAAGCCTTTGCAAGTTGCGAGGCGTTTCTGCAAGCCTATCAACCGGTCAATGAGGCGTGCCTTCTGGTCGATGCCTACTTGCCCGGCATGAGCGGACTGCAGCTCCTGCAAAAACTGCGCGATTCTGGCAGCAGTCTTCCCGCCATCATGATCACCGGCAATAGTGACGTCGCCATCGCTGTCCAAGCCATGAAAGCGGGTGCTTCTGATTTCATTGAGAAGCCCGTAAGCGGCAGTGAACTTGTTGAGAGCATTAAGCGGGCACTTGAGCAATCAACTGACAAGAACAAGCTTGCAGACTGGCGCAAGCTCGCAACCCGGCACATCGCGGGCCTCACTGCGCGGCAACGCCAGATCATGGCCATGGTTCTCGATGGCCACCCGAGCAAAAACATCGCCGCCGATCTCGACATCAGCCAACGCACGGTGGAAAACCACCGGGCATCAATCATGAAGAAGACAGGTGCCAAATCCCTGCCCGCACTGGCGAGGCTGGCGCTTGCAGCGACGTCAAACTCCACGCCAGTCTCGACAGTTTGATCAAATGCGAGATGTTTCAAGCCCTCTTGCGATCAGTGTCAATAACCAGCATCTGGCGGCCTTGGCACTCGCGGCGATCCCTGCATCGGCCCTGATTTGCGGGCTTGCCGCGATGGCATTCTCACGGTCCGATTTCGCAAGCTGGATTTTCATGGCGGGCATTGTGCCCGTACTTCTCGCCTTGCTGTGGTCAATTGTGAAAAGTCTTCGGCGCGGCGAATATGGCCTCGACATTATCGCTGCATTTTCCATGTCGGGCGCCCTTCTGGCTGGCGAGGCCCTGGCGGGGGTGGTTGTGGCGCTGATGTATTCCGGCGGGCTTTTGCTGGAAGACTATGCGCAAGGCAGGGCCATGCGTGAAATGACAGCCCTTCTGGGCCGCGTGGCCCGCACGGCACAGGCCTATCGCAACGGCAGTCTGGTTGAAACCGCAATTGAAGTCTTGGTCCCCGGTGACAGGCTATTGATCCGCGCCGGAGAAGTCGTGCCGGCCGACGGCACCGTGGAAGGTGGCTCTGCACTGCTGGATGAATCTTCACTCACCGGCGAAGCTTTGCCTGTGCGCCGCTATGCAGGTGCAGCCGTGGCCAGTGGTGTGGCCAACGGTGATGCGCCTTTCAATCTGGTCGTAACCAGAACCGCGGCCTTGAGCACCTATGCCGGTGTGGTGCGTTTGGTTGATGCCGCACGCCTGTCAAAAGCCCCGATGGCCAGACTGGCAGACCGTTATGCCATGGGGTTTCTGGCGGTGACTGTGGTGCTGGCGGCGGCTGCCTGGTTTTTCTCCGATGACCCGAGGCGGGCGCTTGCTGTTCTGGTGGTGGCAACGCCCTGTCCGTTGATCCTGGCAGTGCCTGTTGCCATCGTCGCTGGCATGTCGCGGGCGGCAAAGCGCGGGCTTCTGATCAAGTCGGCACGGATTCTCGAATTGCTGCCCCAGATCAAAACGCTGTTGATTGACAAGACGGGCACGCTGACTGATGGCCAAGCGCAAGCCGGGGCCGTGGAACCACAACCGGGTTTTGATGACGTAGCCTTGATCACCGCCGCCGCTTCATTGGCCCAAGCCTCGCAGCATGTGGTTTCGCAAGCCTTGGTGGCCGAGGCGCGCCTTCGCGGTTTGCAGCTTGTTGCACCAACCGATGTTGTGGAATCCCCCGGAAATGGTGTGACCGGACGCGTCGGCGGTAAATGGGTGGTCATTGGCAGACCCGGGTTTGTGAACAAAAATCCGAAGTCAAAGGAAGCCTCCATTGCGGTTGGCACAAGCGTTCTGGCCGTGGCCATCAACCGCAAACCTGCTGGACGCATTGTGTTTGAGGATCGCCTGCGAACCGACGCGCCCGGAACGCTCCGTGCACTGCGTGCTGGCGGTGTTACGCGCATTGTACTGCTCACTGGCGACCATGCTGCCATTGCCAAGCATGCGGGCGATGCACTTCAAGTTGATCTGGTCATCGCAGAAGCAACCCCAGCCGGAAAAGTTGAGGCCGTCAAAGCGGAGGCAGGCAACGGCCCGGTGATGATGGTGGGGGACGGCATCAATGACGCGCCAGCCCTTGCCGCTGCCGACATTGGCGTCGCACTGGGTGCGCGCGGTGCTGCTGTGGCATCGGAAGCCGCCGACATCGTGCTTCTGGTTGACCGTATAGACCGTGTGGTTGACGCCATGGCAATCGCCAAGCGCACACGTGCCATTGCACTCCAAAGTGTTGTAATTGGTCTGTCGCTATCGTCTCTCGGAATGATTGCAGCAGCGCTGGGCTACCTGCCACCACTTGCAGGTGCGCTGTCACAGGAAGCCATATACGTTGCCGTGATACTCATTGCGCTTAGAGCACTTGGACCCGGCCAAACGACTCCATCGCTGATACAACGCGAAAGTGAGCCGGTGCCCGCATGAAAGACCCCTATGAAACCCTTGGTGTGAAACGTAACGCTTCGCCCGATGACATTCGCAAGGCCTATCGCCGCCTCGCCAAAAAACTCCACCCCGATCTCAATCCCGGTAACAAGGACGCAGAGGAGCGTTTCAAGGACGCTTCGCTTGCCAATGAATTGCTCTCCGATCCCGACAAGCGCAAACGCTTTGATGCTGGCGAGATTGACGCAACGGGAACCGAGAAGCCGCGTGAACGCTACTACAAGGACTATGCTGCTGAAGCTCCTGCGGGTCGGAACTACAACAACAGCGCGGGCTATGCGGATTTCACCGATACCGACGATTTGTTCGCGGAACTGTTTCGCCAGCAGGCGGCGCAGGCACGGCGCGCTCCGGGTGCCGATCTGCGCTACCGCCTATCCGTAGACTTTCTCGATGCGGTCAATGGGGCCAGCAAGCGTATCACCTTGCCCGACGGCGGCTCCCTTGACGTGGGCATACCTGCTGGCATTCAGGAGGGACAAACGCTGCGCCTACGCGGCAAGGGTGCTGCATCGGCTGGCGAGGGTGCGGCGGGCGATGCATTGGTGGAAATTTCAATCACGTCCCACCGCTACTTCACCCGCGTTGGCGATGACATTCATCTGGAGCTGCCGATCAGCCTTACCGAAGCCGTGTTGGGGGCGCGCGTCAAAACCCCAACACCTTCCGGTTCGGTGATGCTTGCCATACCCAAGGGATCGAATACAGGCGCAGTGCTGCGTCTCAAGGGCAAAGGTGTGGCCCGTCGTGGCGGCAATGGCGATG
>JANONM010000226.1:0-7586 GCA_031420855.1 Hyphomicrobiales bacterium | reverse complement strand
GCACCACTTGCGCAGCGGCTTGCTCCACCATTAGCGCCACGCCGAAAATCGCCAGCGTCAAAACGGACGCCGCCGCCCGCAGTCGACAATTGATCCCCATCAGCCCGTCTCCCAGAATCCCCAACGCAAGGAGAGACCGATACGAGGCTTTGTGAGCAAACACAACTCAAACCGCAAGCCTTTCTGCCGCGCCCGTTGTTGTATGGCTATCGGATAGGGCAACAGAGGTGGGGGAGTTTCAGGCAATATCCAAGAGGCAACTTCCAATCCCGACTTGTTGAAAAAAGACTTGCCTTGAGTAACCCAATGGGTTATTCGCAATTCCATGCAAACGGTTGCTGAAACTCCAACTTTTACGCGGCAAGTCGATGCTCTTTTTGACGAGGAAGAAAAGCAGGCCCTGATTTCGTTCCTGTCACAAAACCCGCTTGCGGGTGTTGTGATTTCCGGAACGGGAGGTGTGCGAAAGGTTCGGTTTGGCGCTTCCGGCAGAGGCAAGCGCGGCGGTACCCGCGTGATCTACTATTACTATGATGAAACAGTTCCGCTGTATGCCCTGCTGGTTTATCCGAAGAACGCCAAAACTGATTTGACGCCAGAGGACAAGCGGGCGGCAGCTGCTATAGTTGATGCCATCAAGGCAACGAGGAAAAAAACATGAGCAGCTTTGGAAAAGATCTTATTCAGTCACTGGGCGAAGCCTTGGCGCATGCCAAGGGAGAGGGACGTGCGATCGTCCATGCGCCGCTTGACCCTTGCGAGGTGCGCAAGCACGCCAAATTGACGCAAGCGCAGATGGCCCCATTGATGGGGATGAGTGTGTCAGGTTATCGCAAATGGGAGCAAGGCAAGCGCAGCATCAGTGGTCCCGCTGCCGCATTGCTGAGGATCATTGAAAAGGAACCCGACGTCGTCAAGCGGGTTTTGGTTTCGGGGGGATGAGCTGGCGCTTGGAAATTGCCTCCCTCAAAACGCCCAAGTAAAGCCACCCCGTGCCGTATGCAACACATCGCCGCCAAGGATTTCGGCGTCGTAGCTTATTGTAGCTTGCCAGTTTGTGGTGGTGGCGTCATCAATCAGGTTGGCGGTCAGGTTGCGGTCATCGCCCAGCACATCATAGACGAAGCGGCCGCGCAATTCCGGGGTGAGGGTCATGCCGTCGCTCAACGCCATGGTGCAGGCCAGCCTGGCACCCATATAGGCTTTCAGGGCGTCAGTATTACCCAAAAAGGCTGTGAAAATTGTTACTGAGCAAAGCAATTCTCTTTGGGTAAGGGTTGCAAGCTTCTGGGAAGTCGCAATCAAGCGATCCAAACTGCGTTCAGAATTTCCGTTTGAGGTTGGCAACTTATGGCGATTTCGTACGCGTTGTATGATAGCGCCATGCAGGTGCTTGCCAAAGTCCTTGGGCGGTTCTAGATTTTGAAGATGTTGCGCTTTGTCATATTGCTTTTTGCCATGCTGTTGCTCGCGGTTATTCCGGCGCGGGCAGCCGAAGTTGGGCCCGAGACCTATGAGACTGCACTCATCGGCGATGCGGCGCGGCCTGCCTCCTATGTGACATTTCATGCAAGCTGCGGGGACGAATGTTATGCCGCCAGCCTTACATGCGATTCCGATGGTGGCATCAGCTTTGACTTCGGGGATATCGCGGCAGAGATTGCGGCAGCGGCCATCACCAAGGAAACCCGGGATTTTGCCCTTGTGATGGGCGGCGTGACCTATGCGTTCTTCATCATCAAGCTGGAATATAACGGCGATATGAACGGCACGTGGATCGTCGTCGGGCAGTTGAGAAATTCCGGTGCTGCCAACTTCGCAAACGCGCTCGGGAAGGCGAAGGATTTCAAGGCCAGTATTGGCAGCGAGAACCTGACGCTGCCAGTCACGGCTGACGTCAAAACCTGGGCAGCGGCTTGCGTGAAATGAGAGATGTTGCAGTCCGGCCAGGATCAATGTGCTGAAATCAGATTAAAATCTCGTAGCTTCGGGATTGTCGTCAGCGATTGGTTTCTTGCCGCGCAAACGGTTATATTCCTCGACGCTCATAATTATGAGACGGGGTTTGCCCCTTTGGGTAATGGTTATTGGGGCTTGCAAGGCCCTTGCGATGATGTCGCCGGATTTGCGGGAGAGGTCGGATGTGGAGTAGCGCATGGGGATTTCATACAGCAATGCTGTATATGCTGCAATCCCTGTATTTGTTGTATGTCAAGACAAATAATATGTCTGGTTGACGAAACTGCTCCAACTCTCTAAACGGGCGTTTATTCCACATAAGACTCAGCAGCGGCAAGGCTTCCAGCTTTGACCGCTGGTTTGTGTCGTTAAAGGGATATCAAATGAAATCAGGGGTTTGCCTCTGGTCTAGGGGTATAGCTCAGTTGGTAGAGCGGCGGTCTCCAAAACCGCAGGTCGAGGGTTCGAGCCCTTCTGCCCCTGCCATTTGAACTGGTGATGCGGAATGCCCATATGGGGTAGTCGGTTTCATGAATAGAAACAAGTTGAGGCAAGGAACGCGGAATGGCAAAGACAAACCCGGTGGAATTCCTGCAGGAAGTGCGCGACGAGGCCAACAAGGTCACGTGGCCGAGCCGCCGGGAATTGGGTGTATCAACCGTGATGGTTTTCATCATGGTGATTGTTGCCAGCCTGTTTTTCCTCGGTGTTGACGCCATCTTGAAGTTGGTGGTTGACGGCGTGCTTTTCGGCTTCTGAGACATAAGAGAGAGACCGGACAGATACGCATGGCTAAGCGATGGTACATCGTTCACACCTACTCGAATTTCGAGAAAAAGGTGATGGAAGACATCAAGAAACAAGTCATCCAGAAACGTCTGGATGAGATGTTTGAACAAATTCTGGTGCCGACTGAAGAGGTGATTGAAATTCGCCGGGGCCGCCGCATCAAGAGCGAGCGCCGCTTCTTCCCCGGCTATGTGCTGGTCAAGGTTGACCTGACGGATGAAGCTTTCCATCTGATCAAGAACACACCGAAAGTGACGGGTTTCCTGGGATCAGGTTTGAAGCCTGTTCCAATCAGCGATGCGGAAGCCAATCGTATTCTCAACCAGGTTGCCGAGGGCATTGAAAAACCCAAGACGACGATCCGCTTCGAAATTGGCGAGCAGGTCAAGGTGGCCGATGGTCCGTTTGCCTCATTCAGCGGCCAAGTCGAGGAAGTGGACGAAGAACGTTCGCGCCTCAAGGTGGCGGTTTCGATTTTCGGGCGGCCAACACCGGTTGAGCTCGAGTATGCGCAAGTCGAGAAGATGAAGTAGGAATCGTCCTCGCCCGCTTCTTCAGCGGGAGAGGAAGGGGCCCACGAAGCGCAAGCAAGTGGGAAGGTGAGGGGAAGGGCTCTCACTTCGGGATTTGACTGCCCCTCATCTCCCCAACGCCTTTGGCGTCGGGTCCCTTCTTCTCCCGCAAGAGGCGGGAGAAGACGTAGAACTTAACCCGTGGGAGGCCGCAAAGCCTGACCACTAACCTTGAAAGAGGGATATTATGGCCAAGAAAGTTGTCGGCTACATCAAGCTGCAAGTTCCGGCTGGACAGGCGAATCCTTCGCCTCCCATCGGTCCGGCGCTGGGTCAGCGCGGTTTGAACATCATGGAATTCTGCAAGGCGTTTAACGCTGCCACGCAGAAAATTGAAGCAGGTTCACCTGTTCCCGTGGTGATCACTGCCTATCAGGATAAATCATTCACCTTTGAAATGAAGGCGCCACCTGCCTCGTTCTTCCTCAAGAAGGCGGCAAAGTTGACGGCAGGTTCCAAGGAACCCGGCAAGAGCATCGTTGGCAAGGTGACCATGGAGCAGTGCCGTGAAATCGCTGCACAAAAAATCCAGGGCATGAATGCCCGCGATATCGCCAAGGCGGCACGCGAAATTGCAGGTTCTGCCCGTTCCATGGGCCTTGAAGTGACGGGAGAATAACCTCATGGCAAAGCTCACAAAGCGTTTGAAGAAAACCCGTGAAGGTGTTGATCGCACCAAGTTTTATGGCCTTGATGAGGCCGTCAAGCTGATCAAGGACCGGGCCATTGCGAAGTTCGATGAAACCATTGAAGTGTCGATGAACCTCGGCGTTGATCCACGCCATGCTGACCAGATGGTGCGCGGCGTTTGCAACCTGCCAAACGGCTCGGGCCGCAAGGTTCGTGTTGCCGTGTTTGCCAAGGGTCCAAAGGCGGATGAAGCCAAGAAGGCCGGTGCTGATATTGTTGGTGCTGAAGACCTGTTTGAAATCGTCAGCAAGGGCACCATCGATTTTGATCGCTGCATTGCCACACCTGACATGATGGGTCTGGTCGGTCGTCTCGGCAAGGTGCTGGGACCGCGCAACATGATGCCGAACCCCAAGGTTGGCACGGTGACCATGGATGTTACCGCTGCCATCAAAGCAGCCAAGGGTGGCGCTGTGGAATTCCGCGTTGAGAAAGCTGGTATCGTGCAAGGCGGCGTGGGCAAGGCTTCCTTTGCGCCGACCCAGATTGCTGAAAACGTCCGCGCCTTTATCGATGCCGTAAACAGGGCCAAACCAGCGGGTGCCAAGGGAACTTATTTGCAGAAGATTTCCTTGTCGTCTTCGATGGGCCCCGGCGTGAAGCTGGATATCGCCGCTGTTACCAGCGCATGAGAAATTCCGTTGGGGGTGAGCAATCATCCCCGGCGGCGCTGATGCTGTAACAGGCATTGGCACCCTGTCCGAGATTGCGGGTGTGGAAGGCAACTTCCACTTAAAAGACCAGCCAGCATGAGATGGGAGTCAAAACAGGTTTTTGGAAACGCGAGTTTCCAAGTCGGTTGCGACCTCAGAACCGTGCTCCAGCAATGGGGCAGGGGACAGGCCTGAAGCGCCGGGGGCATAAGCCTCTGGCAGGTCAAACCGGTGGGACAGATTTTTGTTCCACCATAATGGAGAAGAGCACGTGGAAAGAGCTGAGAAAAAAGAGCTCGTCGCAATGTTCAAGGATGTGGCGAAAGCTGCAACTGTGATCGTTGTGGCCCACAACAAAGGCTTGACTGCGAACCAGGTCATGGACCTGCGTAACAAGATGGCCAAGGCGGGAGCAACCATCAAGGTTGTGAAAAACCGTCTCGCTATAATTGCTCTGGATGACACTGACGCCAAAGGGATTTCCAATCTGTTCGTCGGCCCCACCATGGTGGCCTACGGTGTGGATCCCGTTGCGGCACCCAAGGTTGCTTCCGATTTCGCCAAGACCAACGACAAGTTCGTTGTGCTCGGCGGTGCGCTCGGCAAAACAATTTTGGATGCCAAAGGCGTCAAGGCACTCGCGGAATTGCCCTCGCTGGATCAGCTCAGGGGCAAGATCATCGGTATCCTACAGGCACCTGCGACCAAAATCGCTGGCGTTCTCGCGGCACCGGCAGGCCAATTGGCCCGCGTATTCAATGCCTATGCCACCAAAGACAATGCAGCCTGACAGCCGCTTTTGTTGAAACCCTATTGAACCAACCGACTTTAAAAAAGAGAGAATATCATTATGGCTGATCTCGCCAAAATCGTAGATGAACTTTCGGCTTTGACCGTTCTGGAAGCTGCCGACCTTTCCAAGATGCTGGAAGAAAAGTGGGGCGTTTCTGCTGCCGCTCCGGTTGCTGCTGCCGCAGCTGCTGGTCCGGCTGCCGCTGCCGTTGAAGAAAAGACCGAGTTCACCGTTGTTCTGACCGCCCATGGCGACAAGAAGATCGAAGTGATCAAGGAAGTCCGTGCCATCACCGGTCTCGGCCTCAAGGAAGCCAAGGATCTGGTTGAAGCCGCTCCAAAGCCCGTCAAGGAAGGCGTCAACAAGAAAGATGCTGAAGAAATGAAGAAGAAGCTTGAGGCGGCTGGTGCCAAGGTTGAGCTGAAGTAAGTAATCTCGACGGGGTGTTGATATCCTCACCCCGTCATCTGAATTTTGGACGGTTTGTTAAAGAGCCAATAGACGGGTGATATCTCCAACACTCGTCATTCCCGCGAAGGCGGGAATCCAGCTTTGCCGCGACCTCGCTGGTAGCTAGCTGGATCCCCGCCTTCGCGGGGATGACGGATAGATGGAGGTTCCTTCGCAGAAAATCACAGCAGATGTGTTTTTCTCATTGGCATTTTGGCAAACCGTTTTGGCCCGTCTGACCGGGTCTGATTGAAGCGATGAACTGATAGGGAAAAACAGATGGCCGATACCCGTACCATTGCAAGCCGCAAGCGCATCCGCAAAGTGTTTGGCAAAGGCATTGAAGTTGCCGAAATGCCAAACCTGATTGAGGTGCAACGCGAAAGCTACGAGCAATTCCTGCAAATGAAGGAACCTGCTGGCGGCCGCCTGAACGATGGTCTGCAATCGGTTTTCAAGTCAGTATTTCCGATCACGGATTTCGCCGGACAGGCCGTGCTTGAATTCGTGCGCTATGAATTCGAGCAACCGAAGTTTGACGTGGATGAATGCCAGCAACGCGGCATGACATTTGCTGCGCCATTGAAGGTGACGCTGCGCCTGATCGTGTTTGAAATCGATCCGGACACGCAAGCCAAGTCAGTCAAGGACATCAAGGAACAAGACGTTTACATGGGCGACATTCCGCTCATGACCAAGAACGGCACCTTCGTTGTCAATGGCACAGAGCGCGTGATCGTTTCCCAGATGCACCGTTCGCCTGGTGTGTTTTTTGATCACGACAAGGGCAAGAGCCATTCGTCAGGCAAGATCCTGTTTGCGGCCCGGGTTATTCCCTATCGCGGTTCGTGGCTGGATTTTGAATTCGACGCCAAGGACATTATTTATGCCCGTATCGATCGCCGCCGCAAATTGCCGGTGACGACATTGCTTTATGCCTTGAAAATGCATGCAGAAGAAGTGCTGCACACGTTCTACAAATCAGTTCCCCACACCATGACCAAGGATGGCTGGCAAATTCCATACAACGCAGATCGCTACAAAGGCATCAAGCCCGTGGTTGATCTGGTTGACGCCAAAACTGGCCAGGTGGTTGTTGAAGCCGGCAAGAAAATCACGCCGCGCCTTGCCCGCAAGATTGCTGAAGACGGCACGACCGACCTTTTGGTGAAAGACGAAGAACTTTTCACCCAATATCTGGCCGACGAATTGGTGAATGTTGAAACTGGTGAAATCTATGCCGAAGCCGGCGATGAGATCACCGAAAAGTCTCTGGCTGCGTTGAAAGAGCAGGGCTTCACCTCGCTCAATCTCTTGGACATCGACCACATCAACACGGGTGGTTATATCCGCAACACGCTGAAAGCCGACAAGGTTGAAAGCTATGAGCAGGCGCTTGTGGAAATCTACCGTGTCATGCGCCCCGGCGAACCACCAACCCGCGAAGGTGCGGAACTGCTGTTCAACGGCTTGTTCTTTGACCAGGAACGTTACGACTTGTCAGCTGTGGGCCGTGTGAAAATGAACATGCGTCTGGAGCAGGATGTTCCGGATACTGAACGTGTGTTGCGCAAGGAAGACATTCTCGAAGTCATCCGTGTACTGCACAATTTGCGCGACTCGAAAGGCGAAGTCGACGACATTGACCATCTGGGCAACCGTCGTGTGCGCTCGGTGGGC
>JANONM010000225.1:0-8157 GCA_031420855.1 Hyphomicrobiales bacterium | reverse complement strand
AGACAGCGAAGACGTTATTGACGCATTGCACGAGACAAACAATTTTCAACCGTGGTTGCACCTCAAGAAACGAGAGGGTGACAAATGGGACAAGCCTGCCACCAGTAACGATGCCGATTGTCACCTGATGGTTCAAGTGATGGAAAGGTGGCTTTTAGCTGATCGGCCTTGCGTTCAAGCATTTTTTGGCAATGGTTTCAATTCAAACAAATTGCCAGCATCAGAACTAAGTATTGAGAGCGTCGCGAAGTCTGAAATTTATCGGGCAATGAAAGATGCAACAGCCAACTGCAGAACTAAATCTCAGTATGATAAAGGAGAGCATTCTTTTGAATTGCTGGCTCGGATTGACCCACAAAGAGAGCGGGGTTGCAAATCGCCCGCGAAAGGCGGGCGTTTGGAATGACGATTGCGGGGAGTTGCGAATTGTCTGAAATTGAATTTCGCAAACTTCAGGAAAACACATGAAAAACCGCACAATCATCGTTACGTCTTTGCGCGAGGCCCCTTCACAGCTGGCGCAACACAAGGCCAGCCATGCCATTGGCATATTGGGTCCGGATGCCGAGCATCCCATGTTTGAAGAATTGGTTGAAGCCAATCGTCTGCGTTTGAGTTTTCACGATGTGGCGGCGGCATCACCTGGACTTTCGGCACCGCGTTCAGAGGACATGATGAAGCTGCTCGGCTTCTTGCGCGACTGGAATGGCGCATCGCCCCTACTGATTCACTGCTGGGCGGGAATCAGCCGCTCGACGGCAGCGGGTTACATTGCCAGTTGCCTGCTGCGGTCCGGCGATGACGAAACGCTCTTGGCCAGAGAACTTCGGGATGCTTCGCCATCGGCCACACCCAATCCGTTGCTGGTTGCCTTGGCAGATGAAGCCTTGGGACGGGATGGCCGCATGATCGCCGCCGTCACCGGGATTGGCCGGGGTGCAGATGCCTTCGAAGGCACACCCTTCAGACTTGAAGTTTGAGACGGTCAGCCGTTGTAGAAAATATGGCGGCCGATCTTGACGGCGCGGCGCATGGCGCGAGACCATTTCGGCTTCACATAGTCGGCATGATAGTTGACGACATTGTTGCCGAGTTTCTTCATGATGATGCTGTCGCCGGCAAGGGCTTTTAGGGCCACGCGCTTGGAATTGACCCAGGCACCAGGCTGTTTCACATCATCGGGCTGGCCGTCACAGGCAAAGGAGAACTGGCAGGAATTCCGGCGGTTCGAGCCTTGGTAAACCACGCCACAAATGGTGTTGGGGTAATCCGGTGATTTCACCCGGTTGAGGATGACCTTGGCCACGGCAAGCTGGCCCATTTCTGATTCAGAGCGGGCCTCAAAATAAACCGCCCGGGCCAGACAATTTTCCTCGGCCAAACGCACACGGCGCTGGGCCACGATTTTTTGCTTGTCAGCTTTCTTCAATTTGAATGACGCATCAATGTTGGCGGGCTTTGGCGCAATGGCCAAACGCTTGACAGCCGCCCTCGGCTCCTCGACTTCTTCTTCCTGCAGATTGATGGCTGCCGGTTCAATGCGCAAGCGGCGTTCAACCAGAGCGGCCACTTTCTTCGCAGGTTTGATCACGGGCCTTACTGCGATGACTTGTGGTCGGGGTTCAGGTGCTTCACCGGGATCCATGACGATCATGTCGCCCTTGCCTTCAAGTTCAACGGTCTGGCGGCGCAACTGATTGAGGTCGATCAACGTGAAATTTTCTTCGGTCAACAGCAGCGAACTTTTTTCAGCAATCGAGGAAATCTGCTGTTCGGCGGGAAACAGAATGTCGGGGAGCGCGGTGCTGGCCGAGGCATTGCGCCCGATTTGGTGGCCGGCAAATGCAAAAGCTGCAACCATCATCAAGCCGCCAAACACATAGGGGGCATATTCCTCAACCAAACCCTTGCGGCGCACGGGTTCGGCCATCATCTCATGATCCCATTGGTTTCTGCGACGATACTTTGGTGGTTGCAACGATCTTTTCCCGACTAGTGGCCCACACAGAATTACGATTCGGTAACTATAACTCCAGTGCCTTTATCACAGGTTAACCCGATCCGGCAACCCAAAGCGACCATTTTTCTGGCAAAAAATCGCCATCTTCCAAAAAGCCTTAACCTATTGTTTTTTATGTGTTTTATCTGTAGTCCGGAGGTTTTCCCGCAGATTTGATTGGGCGGCGGCGAGGCGGGCGATGGGAACCCGGTAGGGTGAACAGGAGACATAATCCAATCCCATCGCCTCACAAAAGGCGATCGAAGCAGGGTCGCCGCCATGTTCACCGCAGATGCCCAACTGGATGTCCGGACGGGTTTGGCGACCGCGTTTCACCGCCATTTCGATGAGTTCGCCAACGCCTTCGATGTCGAGGGTGACGAAGGGATCATGCTTGAGGATGCCCATGGTTTGATACTCGCTGATGAAACGTGAGCTGTCATCCCGGCTGATGCCAAAGGTTGTCTGGGTCAGGTCATTGGTGCCGAAGGAGAAGAACTCGGCTGCTGGCGCAATGTCGGCGGCCTTCAGGGCAGCGCGGGGCAGTTCAATCATGGTTCCCACCAAATAGGTGAAGTTCAAACCCGTTTCGGCCTGCACGGCTTTTGCCGTGGCATCGATGCGTTGGCGGACCAAATCCAGTTCGGCGCGCGACACCACCAGCGGCACCATGATTTCAGGTATGGGTGGTGTTCCGGTCATGACCTGGACATTGGCCACCGCTTCAAATATCGCCCTTGCCTGCATTTCAACAATTTCCGGGTAGCTCAGCAAAAGCCTGACCCCCCGGTGGCCCAGCATGGGGTTTTGCTCCTTGAGTTCCTCGATGCGCTTTTTCAGCAGGCCCACATCGGCACCAAGGGATTTGGCAACGGCTTCGATTTCAGCATTCCCTTCTGGCAGGAATTCATGCAAGGGCGGATCGAGCAAACGGATGGTGACAGGCTTTCCCGCCATGATCTCAAACAGCCCGACAAAATCGCCGCGCAACATCGGCAGGACTTTGGCCAGGGCGGCCCGGCGGTCCCGTTCGCGATCAGCCAGAATCATTTCGCGCATGGCAACCAGGCGGTCGCCTTCAAAAAACATATGCTCGGTACGACAGAGGCCTATGCCATCGGCACCAAAGTCGCGGGCCATGCGGGCATCCTGGGCGGTTTCCGCATTGGCTCTGACCTTCATGCGACGATACTCATCAGCCCAGGTCAACAAGGTGGCAAAATCATCGGACAGTTCAGGTTTTGCCGTGGCAACTTCACCTTTCAGAATTTGTCCCGTCGCGCCATCAATGGTGATGATGTCAAACTGCCGCAACACCAGGCCGGGAGCGGTCAGGCTGCCAGCCGCCACATCGATACGCAGCGATGACGCGCCGGTCACGCAAGGCTTGCCCATGCCTCTGGCGATCACCGCTGCATGACTGGTCATGCCGCCCCTTGTGGTCAGAATGCCTTCTGCCGCATGCAATCCCTTGATGTCTTCCGGCTGGGTTTCAGGGCGCACCAGAATGACGCTTCGGCCAAGGGCTGCCAAAGCCCGGGCTTCATCAGCGTCAAAGATGATCAGGCCGGAGACGGCACCGGGCGAGGCGGGAAGGCCCGTGGCGATGACGCTGCGCTTGGTTTCAGGATCGATGGTGGAGTGCAGCATTTGGGTGAGCGACAGGGGATCAATGCGCAGCAGCACTTCTTCCTTGCTCAGCAATCCAGCTTTCGAGAACTCAATGGCCATGTGCAGGCCGGCCGCTGCGGACCGCCTTACAGGTTTGGCAGAGAGAAAATGCAAGGCACCGCTTTCCAATACAAACTCGGCTTCCAGACCATCGCGCAAATGATTTTCAAGCCGCTGCAAGCCTTCGCGCAATTGGGCAAAGCTTGCATCCGGTAAACTTGCAAGGGGTTGCGTTGGTTTCAAGTGGGCCACCAGATCGGGTCCCAGGGCATGGCGCAAAAACTCGCCCGACAATTCAGCATTTCCGGTCTGGCTGTGGCGGGTGGTGACCCGGCCCGCCCCTGAGGCTTCACCCCAGCCGCCATTGGCCATGACCTGGATGATGATGGCAAGGCCAGCGTCTTCTGAAACACCTTGCAGCTTGCGGTGGGTGCGGGCGCGTGGCGCATTCCAGGCGCGCAGCATTGCGGCAATGGCAGCCAACAATTGGCTATCGGTATCCTGGGGGAAGACCTCACCATTGTTGCTTTCAAACTGGGCCTTGAAACGGCTGGCCAGTTCCCGCGCGTCTGAACCCTGCAATTCGGTGTCCGAGACATAGCCCTGCTCTTCCATGTAGAGTGCGAGAACATCTTCAAAGGCTGCGGGGTCATCGCCCATGACGACTTGCGCATAGTTCTGGATGAAACGACGATATCGCTCAAAGGCAAAGCGGTTCTCACCCGTCTGTTTGGCCAAGGCCTCGGTTGTGGCATCGTTGAGGCCGAGGTTGAGAACGGCCTCTGCCATGCCGGGACTGGCGATGGTGGCGCTGCACCGCACCGACAAGAGCAGGGGAGCCGTAGCAGTTTGGGCAAGATCACGCAGGGCTGATTTTACTGCATCTGCCAGGGCAGGATTTTTTTCACCAAAACGGCGGCAGGTTTCAACCGTTAGAACAAAGCCTTGGGGCACGGGCAAGCCAAGACCAGCCATGGTGCCCAGCATGGCTGCTTTGGCACCAATCTCCAGGAGGGAAGCAGGTTCGCCAAGTGGAACCGTTATCCGAGGGGTAATTGCATTATCCATTTTCTATTGCAGTGCAGCAAAGACGGTTCTGCGGGCAGCGTCAAGCCATCTGTTGGGCTTGCCTTAATGGCCCTGGCTTAAACTGTTACCATTCGACCGACTGGAGGCCGTTTGCGCAACAGCAACCAGGCGGCAATCGCCATGTTGATGAGGTTCCAGCCAATGCCATGCAGGAAGGCCCAAGCGTAGGACCCGGTATAGTCATAGATTTCGCCCGACAGCCATCCCCCGAGGGCCATGCCCAGCACGGTTGCGGTCAACACCAGGGAAATCCGCGTGCCCGCCTGATGGGCCGGAAAGTAGTCACGGACGATCAGGGCATAGCTTGGCACAATGCCGCCTTGCGACAAGCCAAACAGGGCGGATACCAGATAAAGCGAGACCAGACCATCAAAGGGTATGTAGAGGATGAGTGCCAGGCATTGTAATACCGAGCCAATGATCAGGGTTTTAACGCCACCGATCTTGTCAGCCAACAGCCCCGACAACAGCCGGCTGAGCACGCCACAGGCGAGAAGCAGGGACAACATTTGCGCACCCGCAGCTGGCCCATAGCCCAGATCACCACAATAGGCGATGAGATGCACCTGCGGCATCGACATGGCAACACAACAGGCAAGTCCTGCGAGAACCAGCAGGCCTTGCAACAGGGGGGTGCCGCCCGCGGGATTATCGTTGGCAGGCAGATTTGCCCTTACGACCGGGGCCAGCCTTGGCCGCAGAAAAAGCGCGAGGGGCAACATCAACACCACACACACCACGCCGATGAAAACATAGGAAGTGCGCCAGCCATAAATTGCCATGGCATGGGTGAGAATGGGGGGCCAGATGGCACCCGCCAGATAATTGCCGCTGGCCACAATGGCAACGGCAATGCCGCGGTTGTTCTTGAACCAGAACGACACATCCGCCACCAAGGGACCAAAGGTTGTGGAAACCCCGAGAAAACCAATGATGGCAGCCTGGGCTGCAACAAATGTCCAATAACCGGGTGCGGCAGCTGCCGCAACAAAGCCCACGCCCAAGGCCAGCGTACTGATGAGCATCGGCACCATGATGCCAAAGCGGTCAGCGACGCGCCCCATCATGACGCCGCCGACAGCAAAGCCCAGCATGGTCATGGTGTAGGGAAAGGCAGCACCTGCCCGATCAATGCCGAATTCCAGCTGGATGACGGGCAAGGTGACAATGCCCGCCCACATGCCAATGCCGCCGATGGTGGAAAGGGCCAAGGAAATGGCAAGCCTGAACCAGGAATAGGAACTGTCAACGGTGCGCTCAGCGAACATGCCAGTGCTTTAGGGGTGAACGAATGGTTTCAAAAGGTCCAATTATGCCGGACTGCCATGCCATTCGAACTCATGTCTAACGCCCAAAGCCGTCATTCCAAACGCCCGTAATATCGCGGGCGATTTGGAAACCAGCTTTGGTGACAACAAATTCAACCCGTTGAAAGAAAGCGGGGTTCCAGCTCGCGCTCCGCAAGGGCTACGCTTGGCTTGAATGACGAACGTGGGAGTATGTATCGCAATCCATAGGTTTCTCCGGACAGTCGTGCAGTTTCGGCGGGATAACGAAAACCATGGTGATGCTTCCAGTTAGCCGCACACGAATTCCTAATTCACGCTTGCCGGGGTCAAATCATGTTCAAAGGCCGAACCGATGGCGGCTTCGCGGGAACCTGAAATTGAAATCGGCGTGCCGTCGGCGTTGTAGAGGCAGAACAATCTGGCGGTACTCGGCACCTTGATATCATTGCCGAGCATGGCCTTGGCATCCTGGGCCGCAATTTCGCGCACATAACCCAGCACGCCGCCACCAAGGCTAGCGAGTTGTTGGGGAGTCAATTGATTGAGAAGATTATTCACGGGTTCTGCCTCTGTTTCAAAAAACCATTGATGGTTATTATACGTCTTTGTGGCGTTGTGCGGATGATTTTTATGGCAAGCAAACCATTTTCCAGTTCGGCTGACTGGACCTGCATGCCCTCTGCCAAAACAAAAGACCGGGTGAAAGCCCTTCCGGCAATGCCCCGGTGCATGAAGTCGCGTTGCTGGGCTGCTTCGGGTTGGCGACCCCGGATCACCAGTTGGCTTTCTTCAACGGCAATTTCGAGATCGGCTTCGGCAAAACCGGCAACAGCCAAGGTGATGTGCCAAGCCTCCGGCTGACTTTCGGTCGTGGCAAATCGCTCGATATTATAGGGCGGATAGCCCTCGGATGGCTTTGCCGTCTGGTCCAAAAGCCGTTCAAGCGGCTCAAATCCCAGAAACAGCGGCGATGTAAAAACCGAGACGCGTGACATGACAACCCTTTTGCAACAGCCACCTGACAACGTTCCAAAGACCCGCTATCCGGTGCCTTACCGATATGTGCAGAGCAGGGGGATTCTTCAAGTCCTCTTCGATGGCCGCTTGCCAAATGATTGAAATTGTCGTCTTCTAGCCGCAGGCTTGATCAGCCGGTCAAAATTTTTACGTCCAAAAACAATCCAGAATTCAGGGAGATAAACATGATCAAGAAACTACTCGGCGCTGCTGCACTCACCGCCATGATGGCAGTGTCGGCTTTTGCCGCCGACGACAAACCGGCCATCGTGTTTGATATCGGTGGCAAGTTTGACAAGTCGTTCAACGAATCGATGTTCAATGGCTCTGAAAAATTCAAGGCCGATACGGGCGTTGCCTATGGCGAGTTTGAAATCGCCAACGAAGCCCAACGCGAACAGGCCATCCGCAATTTTGCCGACCAGGGCTTCTCGCCAATCATTGCTGCGGGCTTTGCACAGGCTGCTGCTGTTGAAAAAGTGGCGAAGGAATATCCTGATCTGAAGTTTGCCATTGTTGACATGGTCGTCGATCTGCCCAACGTACAATCCATCGTGTTCAATGAACATGAAGGTTCCTATCTCGTTGGCGTTCTGGCTGCCATGGCCTCAAAATCGGGCACGGTTTCATTCGTCGGCGGCATGGATATTCCGTTGATCCGCAAATTTGCCTGTGGCTATGCCCAAGGCGTGAAAGCCACCAAGGCCGATGCCAAGGTCATCCAGAACATGACGGGTGACACGGGTGCGGCCTGGAATGATCCCGTCAAAGGTGGTGAAATCACCAAGGGCCAGATGAGCCAGGGTTCGGACGTGGTTTATGCGGCTGCCGGTGCCACCGGACTTGGTGTGCTGAAGGCGGCTTCTGAAGGTGGTGCGCTTTCCATCGGCGTTGATGCCAACCAGAACTATCTCTATCCCGGCAAGGTGCTGACCTCGATGTTGAAGCGGGTTGACGTTGCGGTTTACAATGTCATGAAATCCGGCAAGGACGGCACCTTCAAGGGTGGCGTTGCCAACCTGCAAGTCTTGGGCTTGGCACAGGATGGCGTCGGCTATGCCATGGATGACAACAACAAGGCGCTGGTTTCGG
>JANONM010000224.1:0-5104 GCA_031420855.1 Hyphomicrobiales bacterium | reverse complement strand
TCGGCAGATGGCAAGTCTGTGACCAGATAAAACGCCTTGAATTCCATCGTCATTGTATCCCGCGCTGCATGAAACCACTTGCCGCAGCCGCGATCACAGCGCCAACGCTCGAAATGAAGGCCGCGTGGATTGTGCCGGATGAAAAGATAATCGCGCTGTTGTTCATCGGTGATGTTGGTCGGGTCAGTGGTGGCGGGCCGCGCCACATGGGCCTGGCCGCCCGCATGAAAATCCGTTTCATCGCCGGAGATGCCGCAGACCGGGCAGGTTACGAGAAGCATGGCAAACTCCGGTGAAGAAAGGCCCCACCCCCGGCCCCTCCCCGCAAGCGGCGAGGGGTGAAGAGTGTTTCACCCCTCCCCAATCTTTGGGGAGGGGTCGGGGGTGGGGAAAATTCAAGGTTGGTCTTCATCATCAATGGGCCACCGCCGCCGCGACGCTTTCGTCGATCAGGCGGCCTTCGGTGAAGCGGTTGAGCGAAAACGGTGCGGCAATTTTGTGCGGCCTGTCATTCGCCATGGTATCGGCAAATACCAAGCCCGAACCCGGAATGGCCTTGAAGCCGCCCGTGCCCCAGCCGCAATTTACATAGAGTCCTTCAATGTCAGTTTTCGACAAAATGGGTGAACGATCTCCTGTCATATCCACGATGCCACCCCAGTGCCGCAACATGCGCAGCCGCGAAATGATCGGGAAAGTTTCCACCAGTGCCGTGACTGTGTGTTCGAGTGAGGTGAATGAACCGCGCTGGGAATAATTGTTGTAAGGGTCGGTGCCGCCGCCAATCACCAACTCGCCCTTGTCGGATTGACTGATATAACCATGCACGGTGTTGGCCATGACGACGCAATCAATGACCGGCTTGATCGGCTCGGACACCAAGGCTTGCAGGCACAGGCTTTCAATTGGCATGCGAATGCCCGCCATGTCCATGATGGTGGAAACATGGCCCGCCGCAACAACACCGACCTTGCGGGTTCTGATGGAACCCCGTGTCGTTTCAACGCCGACAACTTTTCCGCCTTCACGGGTGATCCCCGTCACTTCGCAATTCTGGATGATGTCGACACCCATGGCATCGGCACCGCGGGCATAGCCCCAGGCCACGGCATCATGGCGTCCGGTGCCGCCGCGTGGCTGATAATAGGCGCCCAGAATGGGATAGCGGCAATTCGGATCATCATTGATGATCGGCACAATCTCTTTCACTTCCGCTGGTGAAATCATCCGGCAATCAAGTCCTGCCAATCGATTGGCATGGGCGGTGCGCTGGAACGCCCGCAACTCATGTTGCGTCTGGCACAACATCAGCACGCCGCGCGGACTGAACATCATGTTGAAGTTCAATTCCTGCGAAAGGCCTTCATAAAGATTGCGGGCAAGCTCATAAATCGCGATGGACGCATCCTGCAGATAGTTGGAACGGATGATGGTGGTATTGCGCCCCGTATTGCCGCCACCGATCCAGCCCTTTTCGACAACCGCAATATTCGTCATCTTGTGATGCTTGGCGAGATAATAGGCCGTCGCCAAACCATGGCCGCCACCGCCGATGATCACCGCATCATAGGATGGCTTGGGGGCTGGCGAACGCCAGGCCCGCTCCCAATCCTTGTGATAACCCAAGGCATTGCGGGCCAGCGAAAATATCGAATAGCGTTGCTTCATGGCGCCTTGATCCTGTAAGTTCGGCCCTTCTATCAAAGCAGCATGGCAAGCTCCATTGTTTTCCGACATGGGTTCTGGCCCGTGCGACAACGCGCCATGGTTTTGTCTGAATAAACCGCTATAGTTTCGGCAGCTTAACGTGAATGGACGATTATGGAATTCTGGTTGCCTGCCTTGTTGTTGACGGGACTGAGTGTATTGGCATTGCTTTACGGTGCACGCCGCAGCGCTGCTTTGCCCGCATCGGGCAATGATGCAAAGCTTGCAATTTACAAGGATCAGTTGAGCGAGATCGACCGCGACCTGGCAGCGGGCTTGTTGCCGGCATCAGAAGCCGAGGCGCAAAAGACCGAAGTTGCGCGGCGCATGTTGGCAACGGCGCGGCAAGATGGTGGTGCAGTGGCACCCGAACCCTCGCGCCATCTGCGGCTGCTGATTGCGTTGCTGGTTCCCCTGCTGGCAATTCCGGCCTATCTGCAATTGGGCAAACCCATGATGCGCGATGTCCCGCGCGATGTGCGCATGGCCAACGCCCAGTCCAATCAGGATTTGCCCGCGATGATTGCGCAAGTCGAAGAACACCTTTGGAACAAGCCTAATGATGCCTCGGGTTGGCAAATATTGATCCCGAATTACATGAGCATGGAACGCTATGCCGATGCCGCCAATGCCATGGTGCAAGTGATGCGCCTGAAAGGCCCCGATGCCACGCTTTATGCCAACTTCGCTGAAGCCATGACCTTGAGCAACAAGGGATTGATGGGACCAGAGGCCGTTTCAGCCATTGAAGAAGCCTTGAAACTCGATGGCAAATCGCCCAAGGCACGATACTACAAGGCCATGGCAATTGCCCAATCCGGCAAGAAAGATGAAGCTTTGTTGGCATACAAAACCCTGTTGGCGGAGTCTGCTCCCGATGCGCCTTGGCGACAGATGGTCGCCCAAGAAATCACCCGCCTCGAAGCCTCCGGTACTGCACCACAAATCAGCACCGAACAGATGGCCAATGCCGAGGGCATGACAGACTCAGACCGCAATGAAATGATCCGCGGCATGGTGGACGGGCTGGAAGAAAAACTCAATGACAACGCCAATGACCTTGAAGGCTGGCTCCGCATTATCCGTGCACGGACGGTTTTGAACGAACCAGACAAGGCCAAGGCTGCATTCGAAATTGCCACAACGACTTTTAAACAAGACGAAAAGGCCATGGCGATGCTCAACAGCCTGGCTGAGGAATTGAAACTGAAATGACCCGCCAAAATGACTAGAAAACAAACCCGCCTGACCATCATTCTGGCAGCACTCACCGCCGCCAGCGTTGCCGTGGGGCTTATCCTTTTTGCCATTCGCGATACCATCGTATTCTTTTACACACCGTCCGAAATCGCTGAAAAATCCATCAAGCCCGGCACCCGTGTCCGGCTGGGTGGATTGGTTGAAAAAGGCAGCATCAGCAAACTCGGCGGCACCAAAACCCAGTTTGTTGTCACCGATACTGAAGTAACCCTGAAAGTGGTTTTTGATGGCCAGTTGCCTGACTTGTTTCGCGAAGGCCAAGGCGTTGTGGCCGAAGGCTCACCCGGAGCAGACGGCATTTTCGTCGCTGATTCAGTGCTTGCCAAGCACGATGAAAAATACATGCCGAAGGATGTTGCCGACAAGCTGAAGGAAAAAGGCGTGTGGCAAGAAGGCAAGGGAGCCACGCCATGATTGTTGAACTCGGTCATTTTGCCCTTGTCCTCGCACTTGCAGTGGCAACATGGCAAACCGTTGTACCGCTCTATGGCGCCTATCGCGGTATCCAGGGCTGGATGGCTTCGGGAACCACTGCCGCCCTGTTGCAATTGGCCTTGGTAGCCATGGCATTTGCCGCACTTCTGAATGCCTATCTCACCAGTGATTTTTCAGTGATGAATGTGGCCAACAATTCACATTCCCTGAAGCCGCTCATTTACAAGATATCTGGCGTCTGGGGCAACCATGAGGGATCCATGCTGCTGTGGTTGTTGATCCTGGCACTCTTCGGCGCTTCGGTTGCAGCCTTTGGCGGACATTTGCCGCAAAGCCTCAAAGCCCGTGTATTGTCCGTACAAGGATCAATCAGCGTTGCCTTCCTGTTGTTTGTGTTGCTGGCGTCAAACCCGTTTCTGCGCCTCGCCAGTCCGCCGGTTGAAGGGGCGGGATTGAACCCGATATTGCAAGACCCAGCGCTGGCTTTCCATCCGCCATTTCTCTATGCAGGCTATGTCGGGCTTTCCATTTCGTTCTCATTCGCCATTGCTGCCTTGCTTGAGGGCAAGGTTGATGCGGCCTGGGCGCGGTGGGTCAGGCCGTGGACCTTGTTGTCGTGGTCCATGCTGACCATCGGCATCACCATGGGGTCCTGGTGGGCCTATTATGAATTGGGCTGGGGCGGTTTCTGGTTCTGGGACCCGGTGGAAAATGCCAGCTTCATGCCATGGCTGGTGGCCACGGCCTTGCTGCATTCGGCCATCGTGGTGGAAAAACGCGGTGCCCTCAAAATCTGGACCATACTGCTCGCCATTCTGGCTTTTTCGCTGTCATTGCTCGGCACCTTCATCGTGCGCTCCGGCATTCTCACATCAGTCCACGCCTTCGCCGTTGATCCGGCGCGAGGCTTGTTCATTCTGATCATCCTTGGCGTGTTTGTCGGCGGCAGTTTGACATTGTTTGCCGTGCGGGCACCCGGCCTCAAAACAGGTGCATTGTTTGCACCTGTCAGCCGGGAAGGCGGTTTGGTGATGAACAACATCCTGTTGTGTTCTGCCTGTGCCGCTGTCTTGATTGGTACACTTTACCCGCTCGCGCTTGAATCCGTCACGGGCGAAAAAATCTCAGTCGGCCCACCCTTTTTCAACTATACTTTCGGGCCGATGATGTTGCCCCTGCTGTTGCTGATGCCATTGGGACCAATCCTCACATGGAAGCGGGCGGAACCCAAAGGCCTGGTCCAGAAGCTTTGGTTGGTGGCGATCCTTGCCTTCGCTGTTGGTTTGGCCGTGTTGGTGGCCACCCAACGTGGGCCATGGCTGGCACCTTTTGGCATTGCCTTGGGGGCTTGGGCGGTGTTTGGCAGTCTCCGCGAAATGGCCTTGCGAACCGGGGTCGGCAATGTGTCGTGGTCAACAGTCTGGGCGCGGTTCAAGGGCTTGCCGCGCAGCAGCTATGGCACGACTTTGGCCCATGGCGGCATGGGACTGTTGATCATGGGCGTCATCATTCTCTCGGTCTGGAAAGAAGAAAAGATCATCACCATGAAGCGCGACGACAGGGTGGAGATTGCGGGTTACACGATCACTTATCTTGGTGAACAGCCCTTGAAGGGCTCGAATTTCGATGGCCTTTCCGGCAAGTTCCGCGTCGAAGTTGGCGACCGCGAAATCGCCAATGTGCTGTCGGAAAAACGCTTCTT
>JANONM010000223.1:0-6483 GCA_031420855.1 Hyphomicrobiales bacterium | reverse complement strand
GATTACGTTACGGTGACACTCGTTGCGGTGGCCGTTACGGTGACACTGCACTTTATTATACTTGTCGATTTTCCCCGTTGCGCCACCCCACCCCCGGCCCCTCCCCACTTCGTGCGTTGGGGTGAAAAGATTCCCTCCCCTCACCCCTACCCGCACTTCGCGGGGAGGGGCCAAGATTAAACATGGGGTGGGGTGTTTGCCACAAATTCAACCCCCTGAATTTATTCCTTGACAATTCCCCAGCATAGGAATACATACCATTCACTCCCCGCCATTGGGGTCCGGTTCATGACGGTGAACCCGGATGGTGGGGGTGGCAGGTCTGCGCGTGGGGGCTATCGTGGCTTTCCATTCCCGGACCCCTGTAGTCGCCCCGGCAGCGTACTATGGCGCTGTTCCCTATAGGTGGGCTGTTTAGCTTCCACGTACCTTCGGGTGTAAGTGAGGGAAGCGGCGGCTGACTGAGCGCTCAGGGAGCTTATCCTGCCCGTGTGAGCGCTGCGAAGTGCTATACCACGCGACGTTAATTCCACGTCGCAAAACCCGCGCTTTGCAGCGCTCACGCTTCCCAGCTCCAGGGTCAGGGGGCATGGTCCGGCATAACCGGGTCCACACCCAGCCCGGTCATGATTCAATTGTTAGAGTTTCGCTGCGTCGGCCAGCGCTTTGCGCATGTGGGGCAGGAGATCGGCGTTGGCTGCCAGATATCCACCGGAATGCAGGGGATCGCCTTCGCCGTTCAACTTGGACACGAAGCCACCGGCTTCGCGGACGAACAGCAATCCTGCTGCCATGTCCCACGCATGGAGGTCGTGGCACCAGGCGGCGTCGAGGCGGCCGGCGGCGACGTAGGCCAATTCCAGGGCGGTTGAGCCGAGGGCACGAAGACCGGTGGTGCGGGCTTGCAGCACGGCGATTTCGTTGCGGTGGACCACATGGTTTTTTTGGCCGATATGGGGGATGTTGGTGGAGACGAGAGCCTCGTGAAGTTGCGTGCGGGCAGCCACGCGCATGCGCTTGTTGTTCATGAAGGCGCCCTGGCCTTTTTCGCTGTGGAACAACTCATCGGCGATGGGATTATAAGTGACACCGGCAATCACCTCGCCCTTGCGCTCCAGTGCGATGGTGATGGCAAAGAACGGCAGGCCGTGCATGAAGTTCGTGGTGCCGTCGATCGGGTCGATGATGAAGCGGTTGTCGGGATCGCTGCCTTTGCTTTCGCCTTCTTCTTCACCCAGGAAACCGTAGGAAGGCCTCGCTTTTGCAAGTTCGGCGCGCAACAGGCTTTCGCATTTCTTGTCGGCTGCGGTGACAAAATCGCCGGGGCCTTTCATCGACACTTGCAGATGGGCAATTTCCCCGAAATCTCGCTGCACACCGCGGGCGGCTTTACGCACGGCGGCAATCATCACGGTCATGGCAGGGGTGTGGGACACGTTGTGAAACTTTCAAAAACCAAGGAGTAAGCAGCGGCAAATAGCAAGTCTGCCCGCCCATTGCCAGATCAAATCAGTTGGGCTCAGACTCAAGCTCGGCTGCCACGAAGCCCTCAGCGCGGGATTTGGCTTCCTTGCGCTGCACATCGCTCAACTTGGCCATCATGTCATCAAGCATGGTGTCGGGCCTGCCGCCTTTGGCTGCCAAGAGGTTCCATTTGGCGGCTTCGATCACATCGGCTGCAACGCCGGTGCCGGTGGCGTAAATCCGGGCGAGGCGGTTTTGGGCCACGGGATGACCGCGATTGGCGGCATAGAGCAACCATTTGATACCGATTTTCTCATCGCGCTGCACGCCTTCGCCGCGCATGACCAGTACGCCATATTCGAGGGCCGCTTCTGCCATGCCCTTGACGGCGGCCCGCGACAGCCAATCGGCAGCTGCCACGGCGTCCATGGCAACGCCTTTGCCATCGAGATAAAGCAGACCCAGATTGTATTGCGCGTCAGTGGCGTTCTGGTCGGCGGCTTTGCGAAACCAGATGGCAGCCTTCGCCCAATCGGGGTCCGTGCCATAGCGGCCGCTGTAAACCAGCCCCAAATTATATTGCGCTTCGACATTGCCGCCCGTGGCGGCTCTTTCCAGCCATTTGGCTGCCGTTTCGGCGTTGGGCTCACCCAATGAGCCGTCAAGGTTCATCATGGCGAGGGAAAATTGTGCGCCGGGATGGTCTTTCTCAGCAGCCTTGGTGAACCAGGTTTGTGCCGCTTTAAGATCAATTGGCGTACCCAACCCCTTTTGAGACAAGGCCCCCATCATGGCCATGGCGCGGGGATCGTCGGCAGTGGCCAAAGACTCTGCAATGGCGCGGGCTTCGGCATATTTTTGATCTTCAAACAGCGCAACCGCTTCCTCGAAACTGGCGGGCGAGGGCACCGCTTGATCTTCCAACGCGGGTACCAGCGTGGAGGGTTCGCTCGGTGTTTCCTGTGGCCGGGCAGGTGTTGCCATGGACAGCACCGTGGTGCCGAGGATTGCCAGTTTCAAAATTTTGAACTTCATGCCATGCCACCTGATGTCAGGGCTGTAATTACGGAGGCAGACATTTCGGGGGATTGCCACATGGCATCTGGGGGTCGAATGAAATCAGGGTTCTGGGTCAGCAGTTCGGCCAGAGCAGCAGCTTCAACCGGATCGAACGCAACAGATGGAATTTGCGTCACGTCTTGCCACCAGCCAATGATGGGTTCACCAGCAACTTGTCTGGTTTGGGCAAAGGCCACATAGTCTGCGCCTGCTTCTGCGGCTTCCATGGCAGCGTGTCGTGAGGTTCCGGCAAAGAATCCCAGGTTCTGGTTTTTCAGAAGTTTGCGGGCCTCCAGAAGCTTTGTAACATCAGACACGTGCAAACCATCGGCTTGCGTTTCATGCACAAGTGTTGTTTCGCAGTCACGCAGCAAGGTCGCAAGTCCGAGTGCTTGCAAGGCTGCAACATTTGATTTCAGACCAGTTCTGGCACCAGCCGATATGACAATCGAAGCGCAATCACCAGCTGAGACAGCAGCTTTGGCACAGAGCAGCAAGTTTTCGTTGGCAATGTCGTCGGGGGCAAAAAGAAACAGTTTCATCATCGCCGGGATCACTAATCCGAAAGCCCCGATTTGTCGAATGACAAGTTATGCCATGCTTTGCAAAGCAAGGCGGTTCACTGTACGTGGTTTCGCCTGCCGGCCGCAGGGAGCAGGAAAGCGAGCAATCCGAGGGCAGGCAAGATTGAACTTAGACTGAACACATAGCCGATGCTGGTTTGGTCGGCCAAAATGCCCATGAGTGCTGCACCCAAGCCGCCCATGCCAAAAGCAAGTCCAAAGAACAGGCCGGATACCAAACCCACACGACCCGGCAGCAGTTCCTGGGCATAGACCACCATGGCCGGGAAAGCCGACGAAAGAACCAGCCCGATGGGAATGGTGAGGGCAATCGTCCAGAACTGGTTGGCAAAAGGCAGGGCCAGGGAAAATGGCAAAGTGCCGAGAATCGAAAACCAGATGACGGTTTTGCGGCCGATACGATCGCCGATGGGGCCACCGGCAAATGTTCCCACGGCAACAGCGCCCAGCAATACAAAAAGCGCGGTCTGGGCTGACGCTGCCGACATGCCGAATTTGTCGATGAGGTAGAAGGCATAGAAGCTGTGCATTGTAGACATGTAGACAAATTTCGAGAACATCAGGGCGATAAGAATGGCCATGCTGATGGTGATCAGGCGGTTGCCGAGATTTGGTCCCGTGGCGGGTTTCGGCGCGTTTGAGCTGTTGCTCAAATGTGTGCCAAACCATTTTGCAACGAAAGACAAGATGGTCATTGTCAACAGCGCCAGAGCGGCAAACCACAGGATGCTTTTTTGCCCATTCGGCAAAATGAACCAGGCCGCGATCAAGGGGCCCAGTGACGTTCCGATGTTTCCACCGACCTGAAACATTGATTGCGCCAAACCATAGCGACCACCTGATGCAAGCCGGGAGACGCGTGAGGCATCGGGATGGAACATGGCAGATCCCACGCCGATGGACACAGCCCCCGCCAGCAGAACAGGATAGCTGGGTGCCAGCGCCAACAGTATGAAGCCCAGCAGGGTGAAAGCCGGTGCCAATGGCAGTATGAGCGGGAACGGATGTTTGTCGGTGGCAAAACCGATAAAGGGTTGCAGCAATGAGCCCGTCACCTGGAAGGCAAAGGTCAACAAGCCCACTTGCGTGAAGCTCAGTTTGTAGACTTCGTGCAACAGCGGATAGGACGACAACATGATGGCCTGCATGGCATCGTTGATCAGATGCGTGCCAGCTGCCGCGAACAGGATGGCGTAGACTGTTTTGGAGGTGCTGGAAGTTGAAATCGTTGCTGTCGTCATGGTTGGTGGTTTAGGCGGAGTTGCCTGTTTCGGGCAACTTGAAGTTTCGCAGGGCTGGCATTCACTTCACCGCAAGCGCCTTCACCCCCGGCAATTCCTTGCCTTCCAGCCATTCCAGAAACGCGCCGCCTGCGGTTGAAATATATGTGAAATCGTCAGCAGCCCCGGCGTGGTTGAGGGCTGATACCGTATCGCCGCCGCCAGCGACGGTGATCAGTTTTCCGACCTTGGTGCGGGCAGCCGCGTATTTTGCCACAGCGTTGGTGGCGGCATCGAAGGGTTCAATTTCGAAAGCGCCGAAGGGGCCGTTCCACAGCAGTGTATGGCAGCCGTCAATGGCGGCTTTGACCCGGTCCACCGACATCGGCCCCACATCCAGCATCATGCCATCGGCAGGAATGGCATCTACGCCATAGTGATGGCTTTCTGCTCCGGCCTTGAATTCCTTGGCGACGATCGCATCGATCGGCAGAATGATGGCGCAGTTGACTTTTGCGGCAGTGTCGAGAATGGCCCGGGCCGTATCAGCGAGATCAGGCTCATGCAGGGATTTGCCAACGCCCAGCCCTTGGGCATAGAGAAACGTATTGGCCATGGCCCCGCCGATGACCAGGGCCTCGACCTTCTTGACGAGATTGCCCAGCAGTTCAAGTTTCGACGAGACCTTGGCACCGCCGACAATGGCGATGACGGGTTTCTTCGGTGTTTCCAAAGCAGCAGCAAGAGCCGACAATTCCGCCTGCATGGCGCGGCCTGCATAGGCCGGGATGACATGGGCAATGGCTTCGGTGGAGGCGTGGGCGCGGTGGGCGGCGGAGAAAGCGTCATTGACAAAGATGTCGCCCAAGGCCCCCAGCATTTTGGCAAAGCCTGCATCATTTGTTTCTTCGCCCGCATGAAAGCGGGTGTTTTCCATGAGGAAGACATCGCCAGGTTTGGCATTCATGGCAGGCGCTGACTGCCAATCGGTGAAGACGAACTTCACCTTGTGTCCCAACGCCTTTTGCAGCGCAGGGGCCACAGGCTTGAGAGACATTTCAGGCACAACCTTGCCCTTGGGCCGGTCAAAATGCGCGAGAATGATGATGGCAGCCCCTTTGTTGACAAGCTCCTTCAGCGTCGGGATGATACGGTCGATGCGCGTCATGTCGGTCACCACGCCATCCTGGATCGGCACATTGAGATCGAGGCGGATCACCACCTTTTTGCCATGCAGGTTGACGTCATCAAGGGTGCGGAAAGTGGGCATGGGAACACTCCGGTTGAATTTGTTGAGGGGCGTACCTCAAGCATGGCGAGGAGGGAAGCGGAAAGTTTCCAGGCGGCTTGAAACCCTGAAAGGCGGCAAGTAAATAGTTGTTGATATGTGTCAACTCAAGGTTGAAAATGCACAGTGAACCTTGATTCGGCAAATCAGTTGCTTAAGCTATCTCGAAGAGGTTCTAAAAAGTTGGAAAGGTTGAATTTTCAGCGGTTAATTCAGCGGTTAATTCAGGGGTTAATAATGCGCGTGAGTAAACATCGCCAGCGCCAGGCGCGGCAAGGGGCTTCATTGGGCAGTTCCCGGTGGGCGGAGATTTTGGCAGTAAGCGCTGTCGTCCTGGCGGGGCTTGTCGTTGTGGTGACGGTTGCAATCACTGCGGGTTGACGCCGCTTGGGTTGGTCTTTGACGGGGCAGTGTTGCCAGACTTGTCAGGCTGGTTTTTCAGGGCACTTTCACCGAAAATCCTCGAAACTGCGACCAGCAATTTCCACGGGCAGTGATGTAGGACCACTTTGACTTGCAGGGCGTGGGTCTGCCCTTGTTCACCGTGGCATGGGCCGGTGGAAGTTAAAGGGAGGCGTGAGCGCTGCAAAGCGCAGTATTGCGACGTGGAATTAACGTCGCGGTGTATAGCCCTTCACAGCGCTCACACGGCAGGATGTTCTCCCTGTGCGCTCAATCAGCCGGGTGAATCTCGCTTTATAACCCGAAGGTGCCGAGCCTACACCAATGGCCCACCTATAGGGAACGGAGCCGTAGTACTCCGCCGGCGGCGACTACAGGGGTCCGGGAATGAAAGGCTACGTTTGCCCCCACGCGCAGACCTGCCACCCCCCACCATCCGGGTTCACCGTCATGAACCGGACCCCAA
>JANONM010000222.1:0-5958 GCA_031420855.1 Hyphomicrobiales bacterium | reverse complement strand
TCCAGAACACGCCCGGTTTTTCTCGCAGGAATATCTGCCAATCGGCAAGCGCCGCCTGTCAAACCGCAATTCCCTGATCCGCCTGATGCCGGATGCCGATGGCATGAAGACAGGATTTGTCTGCAATTCCGGCTTTAATCTTGTGGCCTCGGCCACCCGCAACGGCCGCAAATTGATTGCCGTTGTTTTGGGGGCAAAGTCGGGTGGTGCGCGGGCGATCAAGGCCAAGCAATTGCTGGAAGCCGGATTCCTGATGCCAAGCGATCCGAGAAAACAGCGGGTGGCAGAAATCGTCGACTTGCCACAAGGTGCGATTGTTCCGGCTGACATGACAACCACGGTTTGTCGCAGCAAAACCCCTGTGCAACTTGCCAACGGCCAGGGCCTTGAGGGTTGGGCCATATCATTTGGTACCTATGACAACATGATCAAGGCTGACATGGCTTTGCGCGGCCGATTGCTCAGTCCGATTGGCATTGGTACACGGAGTTCCGCCGGGGTGGTCAAACTGCCGGAGAAAGCCGGTTATGCCGCGCTGGTGTGGAACATCCCGCAAACTGAAAGTCTCGCCCTCTGTACAGCCTATCGCACCGAGGGTGCCCATTGTGATGTCATGCCGCCTGCCGTGGTATCGCAGATCGCAGCTTACGTGCTTTCGCTGCAACCTTTGCCGCGACCCGTGGCGCAAGGTTCGGAAGATGACGACGCGGTTGGGAATATCAACATTGGCAAAATCAAGAAACCGGGCAAGCGCCCGGCAAAGCGGGCAAAACGGGTTCGCAAGGTCTTTCGTTGAACCTGGTTTTGACTTGCTGCTCCCAGCATTATCATGAAAGCTGAGACCATGGGTCGTGGCATTGGGGCTGCCATTGCGGCGGCGGCACTCTATGCCTTTGTGCCCAATCTGGCGCGCCTCGCATTTGAGCGGGGCATTCCCGCACTTCAGACTGTGACGTTGCGGACTATTGCCGCCATGGTGCTGATGGGGGCCTGGGCCTTGCTGGCCAAACAGCGCTTTACCATTCCAGCTGAAGCACGGGGGAGCTTTGTCGTCCAATGCCTCGCAACCCTCAGCATTTCCGTGTGCTATCTGGCCTCTCTGCAATTCATTCCCGTCAGTCTTTCGGTGATCATCTTCTTCACGGCACCGATCATCGTTCTGGTGTTGTCGCCTCTGCTCGAAGGGGGCAGTCTCAGCTTGCGCAATTGCCTGATGGCGCTCACTGCATTTGCCGGACTTGCCATCGCCGTGGGTCCGAGTTTCAAGCAGCTCAATATCACAGGACTTGGCTTGGCAGCCACGGCAGCGCTTGGCTATGCCGCGCAGTTTTTTTCAGGCCGGAAACTGGGGCAGTACCTGCAACCCCAGGCCATGGGCAGCATGGTGCACCTGACAATTCTTCCGCCTGTGGTATTGATTGCCCTGTGGTTCGGGCAGGGCGACGTAGCACTCTTCAAACCCGCCAGTTTGTCAAATGCCTGGTTGTTGGTAGTTCTGACAGGCCTGTTTTATTGTGCCGCTTATGTCATGCAGATGTCGGCGGTGAAAGCCGCACCTGCCTCGGTTGTGGCACCATGGTTCAATCTTGAACCGGTGATCACCATCGGTCTTGCACTCCTGTTGCTGGGGGAGAAGCTCGAAGCAACACATATCGCAGGCGGGCTGATTGTTTTGGGTGTACTGCTCGCGAATGCGTGGCTGGACCGGGATGACAACGGCAACTTGAAGCGGCGAAGTTTGAAGGAAGCAACATGACAAACCTCGATCTCATTCCTGTTTCGGTCCTGACGGGTTTTCTGGGCGCTGGCAAAACCAGTTTGCTCAACGGCCTTCTGAAAGACCCGATGCTTGCCAATGCCTGTGCCATTATCAATGAATTTGGTGAAGTGGGCATTGACCATCTGCTGGTCGAAAAGACTGATGAAAACATCATCGAACTTTCCTCCGGCTGCCTGTGCTGCACCATACGCGGCGATCTGATTGATACCCTGCATGATCTTCTGGAACGGCGGTCAGCGGGGACGATCAAGGCGTTTGACCGGATCGTCATTGAAACCACAGGGCTTGCAGATCCGGCCCCGGTTCTGCATGCCCTGATGCGCGATGACCTGTTGCTGTCGCGTCTCAAACTTGAAGGCGTCATCACGCTGGTCGATGGCTTCAACGGCATGGCAACACTGGATGCCCACGCAGAGGCGGTCAAACAGGTGGCAGTTGCCGACCGGATCGTGCTGACAAAGCTTGATCTCCTGGAAGGCAAGCAAGGTGAAGACATGCTGTTTGCCATCATTGCAAGGTTGCGCAAACTCAATCCGTCGGCACGGCTTCTCACCACCCACCGGGGCGAAGCGACAGCCGAAAGATTGTTCAACACCGGGCTTTATGATGTGGCCAAAAAATCTGCCGACGTGCAGGGCTGGCTGGCCATTGAAGCAGTGGAGCGCGATGAAAAAGCCAAACACCACCACGGAAACCAGCATGACCAGCATGACCAGCATGACCATCAGGGGCATCACCCGCATGACGTCAATCGTCACGACAGCCACATCCGGAGTTACGCGCTTCGTGACCAGCGGCCGATATCGCCCCAGGGTCTGGAACTGTTTCTGGAGTTGCTGACGACCTATCACGGACCAAATCTCTTGCGCATGAAGGGCATTCTGTTGATGGCGGATGATCCCTTGCGTCCCCTGGTTATCCACGGCGTGCAACATGTGTTGCATCCGCCCGTCAGGCTGGAAAAATGGCCCGACGGAATTGCTGAAACGCGGCTGGTTTTCATCGTCAGGGATATCGCAAAATCGGTGATTGAAGATTTGTTCAAGGCCTTCACGGATCAAGTTGAAGGTGGCGGGGCCGCATTCACTGACAAAACCCTTGCGCTGGGAAATTGAAGTGATGAAAGCCTATGGACTGAAGAAGTGTTCGACCTGCCAAAAAGCAATGAACTTTCTGGCAGACAAGAAAATTGCGGTTGAATTCACCGACCATCAGGAAAACCCACCGCGCAAATCCGAGGTGGCGCGCTGGTCCAAGGCGGTGGGCGGTTGGGAAAAACTGATCAACCGGGCGGGCTATACGTGGCGAGGATTGTCGGCTTCTGAAACAGCAGATTTGACAGAAGCCAAGGCTGTGGAACTCGCCACCAAACATACATCCCTCATTCGACGTCCGCTGATTGAACATGCAGATGGCTCGGTGACGGTGGGTTTCACGGCCAAAGTGCAGGCTTTGTTTTAAGCCCGCACCAGAGGCCTTGTCATGCAGGTGGGGCCGCCTTCGCCTTTGCGGCAAATCTCGGTGCCCTGAATGACTTCAAGCTTGACGCCTGCGGCCTTGATGCGCCTTTCAGTTTCGGGATTTCCCGCCGCCATCATGGCATGTCGGGGGCCCAAGGCCAGCACATTGCAGCCCATGGAATCGAATTCACTTTCGGGGACCGGGATGAACCGGATGCCGCGAGCCTCCAGCAATTCCACCAAACGCACCGACATCAGCGGCAGATAAACCACGGCCAAATCCTGATCGACGGGACTGAGCACGGACATCAGGTGGAAGACATCGCTGGGTCCCTTGTAGTGGGGCATGTCAAACCACAGGACTTCAACATCGCTGCCTGCCAGCATTTGCAGTTGCCGCACGCCCTCGCGGTTGGTGCGGTAGCCAACGCCTGCCAATAGCGTGCGGCGATCAAGCCAAACCAGATCGCCGCCCTCCACCTTTCCCTCACCCGTGATTTCACCAGCGACGGGAATTCCCAGGCTTTGCAGGTGCGCCCCATTGACTTCGGCTTCCTTGCGGCGCTGGGGCTTTCCCATGCGGGGCAAGACAAGTCCCCTGGGGGTGATCACCAGCGCATCATGCGTATAGATCGAATCCAGGGTCAGGCCATCAGCAGCGGGCAGGTGAATGATCTCGGCACCCGTGGCTTTCAGCAGTTCTTCCACCTTGGCAAATTCCTTGTGGCTGTTTGGGAGATCAGGACGGGAATGCCAGTTCAAGTCCCGCCATTCCCTGTCGATTTTCGCATCTGAGACAAAAGCTGCGGCGGGGGTGCGGATCGCCACCTTCTTCATGCTGCCCCAATTGTTAAATGCGCCGAAATCATATGTCATCTGCGTTTGATCCTGAATTCAAATACGCCGTTGTCGGCCTTGTGTGACAACAACCCATGGCCCTGCTCCTTGCAGAAATGCGGCATGTCAAGCATCGACATGGGGTCAGTTGCGACCACTTTCAGCACAGAACCGGAGGCAAGGCCCAGCAATTGCTTGCGGGCCTTCAACACTGGCAGGGGACACAGCAGACCTGTCACGTCAAGTATGGTTTCAGGCGTAGTTTCAGGCGTAGTTTCAGGTGTGGTTTCAGGCATGGTTTCCGGGTTGTCGCTCATGGGACAATCGTATAGGCAGGAATGCGGAGTAATGCCAAATGACACTTTTGAATGTGCTGCCGTTCCAGGGCAAAGTGGAAAGTCTGCTGGCGAGGGCCTCGCGCACGGAAGGTTTTGTCAAAGCCAAAACCGATGCTTTCAACTTGAGTTTTGCCGGACCGGAGGATTGCCATGCCGGCCTCACCCGCAAATCTGACGTCCGAACACTTGCGCTTTACAAGCGCGACATTGATATCCGCAATGTGCGGCAGCTCACCCTGCTATCGGTGGAAGAATTGGCTGATATCGCTGAACGGCTTGCCATTGCCGACGTCAAAGCTGAATGGATGGGGGCCAACATGGTGGTTTCCGGCATTCCAGACTTTTCGCTTTTGCCACCCTCGAGCCGCCTGCAATTTCCGTCCGGGGCCACTATCGTGGTTGATATGGAGAATTATCCGTGTAGCCAGATTGCCAAGGTGATCGACCAACATCATCCTGGCATACGATTCAAAGTCGTCGAAGCGGCCATGCACAAGCGGGGCGTTACGGCCTGGGTGGAGCGTGAAGGCGAAGTAAAAATTGGTGATGCGATCAAAATCGTGACGCCGCCCAACCGGATCTATCCCCACGCATGAAAATATTGGCATGAAAATATTGGGGGCGATCATTGCAGGTGGTCAGTCCAGCCGCATGGGTGGACAGGAAAAAGCCTTCGTCGTGCTGGATGGCGTTTGTTTGCTGGAACGGCTGTTGTCGCGGCTGCGCTTTCAAGTTGATAAGGTGGTGATCAATGGCAATGGTGAAAAAGACCGCTTCAAGGGGTTTGCATGTAAAGTCATCGCTGACAGTTTGACTGGCGTTGGAACACCGCTTGTCGGCATGCATGGGGTTTTGGCCTATGGCGCGGAACATGGATTTGATGCTGTGGTGACGGTGCCGTCTGACTCGCCCTTCATTCCGCTTGATCTGGTCGAAAAACTGGTTGCCGCAGGCGAAGCGACGGGAGCTGCCTTTGCGCGAAGCGGAGGCCAGGACCACTATCTGACAGGCATCTGGACAACAGCCATGGCGCGGCCATTGGAACGGTTGATTGTGGAAAATGATTTGCGCCGTGTGCAGGATTTTGCTGCACGGGTGAAAGCCGCCAAAGTTGTGTGGCCGTCGCTGCCCCATGATCCGTTTTTCAACATCAATACGGCAGAGGATCTGAAATTGGCTGAGTTGATTGTGCGGGGGAGTGTTTGACCACACTCCATGTCGTAATCAGCTGGGCTGCCGTCGCAAGCTCAAGGGGTACTTTGAGTTTTTGAACTAAATGAATCGGTGTGGGATTTCAGCAGAATACCAAGATCGTCACCCCCGCAAAGGCGGGGGTCCCGCTTTGATCCGAGGGCAAACTTTTGAAGAAAGCGGGATTCCCGCCTTCGCGGGAAGGACGGGTCGATGGGATTGTGCTTTAATTCAGACATAAAGTTCTAGTCGTTCTCAAAACCAAACCAGGGTACTCGTCATGAAAACACAAGCACGTGCAGTGGTCATCGGCGGTGGCGTTGTTGGCGTTTCGATGTTGTATCATCTCGCC
>JANONM010000221.1:0-1921 GCA_031420855.1 Hyphomicrobiales bacterium | reverse complement strand
GTCAGACAGCATGTTCCAGCCTTGCGTGAAATAGCTGTCATCTGTTGTTGCCGCTGCAATTTCTTGTGGCTTGGGCAATGTTGTCGCCAATGCTGCCAGTTCGTCTGCCAATGCTTTGGCATCTGGCAACCCTGCTTCGGCATGGGGCGTCAAAACTTCAAGCCCTGATGCTGCGGGCACCATGCGCTGAATACGCTGCAACTCCTCCATAAACCCCGTTCCCGCAGCAATCTTGGCTTTCAGGTCGGCAAGGCTTTGCGAAAGCGTGGTGAAATCGGGAGACTGCCCCTTCTGGGCTTTCAAACTTTCCACATCTTTTTCAAGTGTCGCCAACCGGCTCATCAAGGCCGACACGGCGGCATTATCATCAACATTGTTGCCGATGGTGGGCGCGGGGGCGATTTTGGCAAGATCAGCAACCTGCTGCCTTGCTTCTAGTAGGCCGCTTTCAAGTCCGGCGACCCTGGCGTCCGTGGCCACCAATCCATCCTGCACGGTTGCGGCAACTGTGCCGACCGTGGTGGACTTGGTTTCGAGTGCATTAAGGTCGCCGCTCAGCTGCGTTGTCAAACGTTCAAGGGCCAAAACCTGCACTTGCATTTCGCCATTTGATTTTTCCAGCGTTGCAGCGCGATCGATGACTGCCGTCATCCGGTCTGATGGATAATAATCCGAGATAACACCGCGATAAAGCCAGCCACCAGCGATAGCCGCCAACAACAGCGCCGCCACGGGCATGGCCCATCTTGTCAGCCCCGACTTGCGTTTGGGCAGCTGAGAAGGGTTTGGCGGGGATGATGAAATGTCGTCCCGTTCCACCGTCACCTGTTCAGGGTCGAGATCAATGATTGTGGCGGTGTCGTGCGAGTCAGTGGTCATGGTGAGGGGGAGGCCTATTCTGCTTTCAGCCATCAATCAAGGGCAGGGTCGAGAAGCTGCAACATGGCATTTTCGTCTGGTGCGGCACTGACGATTTTGCGCCAGCTTTGCGGCAGCGCTGCGGCAACATTGGCCGAAAGACAAAAATGCCGGAGTCCAGAAACTTCTGCACCCAGATTGGCCAGTGCCACCTGCTGGACCCACAGCTTGGCCGAGCGTGGCGAATACAGCAGCACACCATCTGCACCTTCGCAATATTGCGCCAGTCCCTCAACTTTGCAGGGCAACGCATCGTAAACCATCACCCGCGAAACGGCAAAGCCCTGGGCCTTTAATTTTCCTTCCAGATCACCCGTCGTCTCCGATCCTGAAAGATAAAGAATAGGACCGTTTTCAGGCTTTGCCTGCTTGACGATGGTGCGCACCAGCCCTTCCGCATTGCCGCCCTTGTCATGCACATGATCAAAACCATGGCGACGGGCTTCCAGTGCCGATTGCGGACCTATGGCGAAAAACGGCAAGTGATTGAAGGCGGCCAAATCAGCCTGGGCCAGCAATCCATTGGCACTCGACACGCAGAGCGCCTGGAAAGGCAATTCTGGTATGACCACGGCATCTCTTGCCGTGATGGCCAGCAGCGGCACAATCACTGGCTCATGGCCAAGGCTTTCCAGTTTGGCAGCCAAGGCGCCTGAATCTTCGAGCGGACGTGTCACCAGCAACTTCATGGGTAACGCAACTTGTCGCCTCCAGCGTGTTTGACCCGCTCACCCGCTTCCCGGCCAATGGCGACTGCATCCTGCTTCGAACCCGTTGCAGAATGTTCGAAAACCGCTTGACCATCAAGCGTCAAGGCGTGGCCGCGAAATAAAATATTGGTGCCATCCAGAACGGCATGCCCGGCAATCGGTGTCCGGCAGGACCCTTCGAGCACCGCAAGAAAAGCCCGCTCACAACTGACGGCCTCAAACGAATCGGAATGGTTGATGGCTTCCAACAGGCTGCGCATGCGGTTGTTGTCGGTCTTGATTTCAATGCCGAT
>JANONM010000220.1:0-7329 GCA_031420855.1 Hyphomicrobiales bacterium | reverse complement strand
GCTTCCACTTCGGCGCGGAAATTTTCAGCAATGGGGTTTGACACAGCGAGATTGGTGGTTTCCTCCGGATCATCATCAATGTTGAACAACTGGTCTTCATCGACAGGCGAATGGATGAATTTCCAGGGACCACGACGCAGCATATAGAGTGGCGCTATCGCACCTTCGGCCAGATATTCCCCCCAGATCGAGGCGTCGGGATTTTCGATTGCTCCATGCAACAACGGCACCAATGATCGACCATCCACTTTGCGGGCAAGTTGCACGTTGCCGCCATGGCCGAGGTCGGCGAAAGTTGGCAGGATATCGGCCAGCGAAACAGGTTCTTTCACCCGGCGCGCTTTGAAGCGATTAGGTTGCCAAATTAGCAGTGGCACATGGGCTGAAGGTTCAAGGAACGACATCTTGTACCAGAGGCCTCGCTCCCCCAGAAAATCACCGTGGTCTGATGTAAAAACAATGATGGAATTGTCGAGCATGCCAGTTTTTTCCAGCACCTCGATCAACTGGCCTACCAAATTATCGACATAGGAAATGTTGGCATAATAGCCATGACGGGCTGAGCGCACATCCTGTTCTGTCACGGCGTAGTCATCCATGGCCGACATTTCGTAAAGTCGCTGGCTGTGGGAATCGAGTTGCTGTTTTGACATGCGTTGGGTTTTCGGCATGTCGATATCTTCCTCCCGGTACAAATCCCAGAATTGTTTTCGCGCCGCATAGGGATCATGGGGATGGGTGAAGGACGCCATCAAGGCGAGGGGTTTGTCTGCGTTGAATCTGGCGTGATCATAGATTTTGCGAATGGCCTGAAAACAAACGTCATCATCAAATTCAAGTTGGTTGGTGATTTCGGCGATGCCGGGTTGCAGCACCGATGTCATGTTGTGATACCACCAATCAATGCGTTCCTGTCGCAATCGCCAATCGGGAGTCCAGCCGAAATCGGCGGGGTAAATATCGGTGGTCAAGCGTTCCTCAAGACCATGCAATTGATCAGGACCGACGAAATGCATTTTGCCGGAGAGACAGGTTTTATAGCCTTCGCGGCGCAGATAATGGGCCCAGGTAGGAATGGCGGAAGGGAATTCGGCGGCGTTGTCATAGACTCCGGTGCGCGATGGCAGCAGTCCATTCATGACAGTGGCGCGGGCCGGGGCGCAGAGGGGGCTGGAGGAATAGGCATTTTCAAACACCACGCCTTCAGCGGCCAGCCGCGACAGATTTGGGGTTTTGACCAGGGGATGGCCATGGAAGGGCAAATACCGCGCCGCCATTTGGTCGGCCATGACAAAAAGAATATTGGGTTTTGCTGAACGCGCCACTATGTTGGCTCCATGAAAACCGTGTTGCTGGTGCTGATCCGTATTTATCAGCTCACACTATCATCGTTCATGGGACGAAGCTGCCGCTTTCTTCCGACCTGTTCAGACTATGCGCGACAGGCAATTGAAATTCATGGGGCTTTTGATGGTGGAAAACTGGCGGCCAGGCGCATGTGCCGCTGCCATCCCTGGGGCGGCGACGGGTTTGATCCCGTCCCGCCAAAACACTAACGGGGAGCAGAGCTCCCCGCGATTTGTTGTTAAACAGAGAAAATAATTAGAACGCCCAGATCGCCGCTGCACGAATTTCGTGTTCGTTGCCTGGGCCACCATCAATGGCGCAACAAGCTGCCTTGTATTTTGCGTCATCAAATTTGGTATAGAGATAGTCCATGCGGATCCGGAATTGATCAGTCATGGCGTGTTCGATGCCAGCGCCCAAGCTCCAACCCATGTGCTTGGCTTTCAACTTGGTTGCAGTTGTCGACACATTATCGATCAGCAGACCATTGGCAAACGCACCACCGGCTGTGACGAACAAGAGAGTGTCATCCATGGCGTAACCCACGCGGGCATTCAGACGACCAATCAACGGCAAGCTATGCTTGAAGTCGGCTAAAGGTTGCCTGTTGTGTGTCAAAGTGCCTGTGCTTTCCAGACCGGCTTCAATGCCCCACACAATGCTATCCATTTGCAGGTTGTAACCGACGAGACCACCGCCCTTGAAACCGCAGCCAGCGTTCAAGAATTTGACAGTTGTTGAGAACTCTCCGTCCTCACAGCTTGCACCGACCATCACACCCGCATAGGCACCGGTCCAGTCATAGGTGGCGGGGCGAAGTTCTTCGACGGGGGGAGGCGGTGGCATGACGTCGACATCGGCTGCCAAGGCAGAAGCGGCAGGAAAAATGGCGACAGAGGCGAGAGCGAGGCGAAGGAAGAACTTGTTCATGTTTTTTACCCGGTTACAGTTAACGCTACAGTTGGACTGAACATGAATTGTTAGGGTTAATACGGAGTAAAAGGCCGTTGGATTTTTTTATAGGCGTGCAACGGGGCTTGACCGCAGTCTCACGCGGGTGCATTTGGCCCTGATATTACTCAGTGATTTGGCTTACCTGCGGGTGTTTGCAGGAGTGGGCAGGAGGAGACAAAATGATTTCAGTGACATTCCCTGATGGCGGTCAACGCCAGTTTGAAGCGGGAACAACGGCAGCCCAGGTGGCTGCCTCGATCTCAAAATCCCTCGAAAAGAAAGCCGCTGCTGCCGTCATTGATGGCGTGCTCAGCGATTTGTCGGATGGATTGCACAAGGACGTTCGACTTGAAATCATCACGCGTGATGACCCCCGCGCCCTGGAATTGATCCGCCATGATGCGGCGCATGTTCTCGCGGAAGCCGTGCAGGAATTATTTCCCGGTACGCAAGTTACAATTGGTCCCGTAATTGAAAACGGGTTCTATTACGACTTCCAGCGGGCCGAACCTTTCACGCCCCAGGATTTTCCAGCCATCGAAAAAAAGATGCGGGAAATTATCGGGCGCGACAAGCCGTTTACCAAGTCGACCAAAACACGCGAGGAGGCAAAAGACTTCTTCCGGGCCAAGGGCGAGAATTTTAAAGTAGAGCTTGTTGACGCCATTCCCGGCAATGAAGACATCAAGTTCTATGATCAAGGTGGCTGGATTGATTTGTGCCGGGGGCCGCATTTCAATTCCACAGGCAAGATCGGCAGCGCTTTCAAACTGATGAAGGTGGCGGGTGCCTATTGGCGTGGCGATTCCAAGAACCCGATGTTGACGCGCATCTATGGAACCGCATGGCAGAAGCCTGAGGATTTGCAGGCCTATATCACGGCACTTGAAGAAGCGGAGAAGCGCGACCACCGCAAGCTGGGCCGGGAAATGGACCTGTTCCATTTCCAGGAAGAGGGTCCGGGCGTGGTGTTCTGGCATGCCAAGGGCTGGGCCATGTTCCAGCAATTGGTGGCCTATATGCGCCGTCGCCTGAACCGGTTGGGCTATGATGAAGTCAACGCGCCGCAACTCCTCGACAAGTCTTTGTGGGAAACCTCAGGCCATTGGGGCTGGTACAAGGAAGCGATGTTTGGCGCGACACCTGCGGGTGAAGAGGCTGAAGATGGTGATCGCATTTATGCCATCAAGCCAATGAATTGCCCCGGCCATGTGCAGATTTTCAAGCATGGCCTGCGCAGCTACCGTGAATTGCCCATGCGGCTGGCGGAATTTGGCAATGTGCACCGCTATGAACCGTCAGGCGCCCTGCACGGCTTGATGCGGGTGCGCGGCTTCACGCAGGACGACGCCCATATTTTCTGTACGCCAGCGCAAATGGCGGATGAGTGTTTGAAGATCAATGATCTCATTCTCTCGACCTATCGCGATTTTGGCTTTGAACAAATCGTGGTGAAACTCTCGACGCGGCCAGAAAAGCGCGTGGGTTCCGATGAAGCCTGGGACCGGGCTGAAGCCATCATGACCGATGTGCTGGCGCAGATTGCCGCCGCATCCGACGGCAAGATCAAGACGGCAATCAATCCGGGCGAGGGGGCCTTCTATGGCCCCAAGTTTGAATATGTCTTGCGCGATGCAATTGGCCGTGACTGGCAATGCGGCACGACGCAAGTAGACTTCAATCTGCCGGAACGCTTCGGCGCGTTTTACATTGGCGAAGATGGTGCGAAGCATGTGCCTGTCATGATCCACCGGGCGATCTGCGGATCGATGGAACGGTTCCTTGGCATTCTCATTGAGCACTTTGCCGGACATTTTCCGCTGTGGATTGCGCCGAAGCAAGTTGTGGTGGCGACGATTACGTCAGAAGCCGATGCCTATGCCTCGGAAGTCGGGCAATTGCTGAAGGATGCCGGATTTCGGGTTGACGTCGATCTGCGCAACGAAAAGATCAACTACAAGGTCCGTGAACACTCGGTGATCAAGGTGCCAGTGATTTTGGTGGTGGGCAAACGCGAGATGGAAGAGCGCTCGGTGAATATCCGGCGATTGGGATCGCAGGATCAGAAAGTTGCGGGCTTGGTGGAAGCGCTGGCCGCACTGGTGAAGGAAGCGACACCGCCGGATTTGAGGTGAGTTAAGCGCCTTCTGTTGCGCGGGCCAATACATCCTCCGCCCACTGGTTCAGACTGACGCCTTTCAACTGCGCAGCCAGCGCCGCCTTGGCATGGACTTGTGGATCTATGCGGAACATTACTTTTCCGGAGTAGGTTTTTTGCGGAGGCTTGCCGATTTTGCGGCAGGTTTCGATATAATCATCGACTGATTCTTTGAAAGCCACCTTGATTTCTTTGACGGAGTTGCCTTCGTAACTGATAATATCGCTAATGCCCAAAAGTCGCCCAAACAGGCAATCATCTCCCAGGGAATATTCTGTGCTGCCGTGATAACCTTTATATTTCAACGTATCATTCATGGCTTAACTCCAATCTCAATAAAATACGTCCGAACTTGTTTGACGCTGTATTGTTTGGTTTCTTTTTGCGGGTGGGGACGATGAGCAACAAGTGTTCCTCTCTCATGATTAAATCTTACGCGGGAGCCACTGCCTTCGACAATCTTGCATCCCACAGCGATCAACAACGCTTCAATGTCAGCCCACGAGATATTTGATTTTGTGGGTTCTGCAAAAACTGCTTCAAGCGTCTTGCGATGCCGACTGTTCATCCAAGTCAGATATCCCGGTTTTTCATTTTATGCAAGCGTTTTACGCTAGCAAACCAAATTCCACATTGTTGCGTATAGCCGTCATGTCACTTCACATCATCATCGGCACATCCGGCATTGGCGGGGCGCTGGCGCGGCGGTTGGTTCGAGAGGGCAATCGGGTTGTTCTGATTGGCCGCAATGCCGATCGGGTTTCGGTGCTGGCGGGCGAGCTTGGTGCTGCTCATGCTGTTGCTGATGTTCTGTCAGGTGATCAGCTTGAAAAGGCCATTGTTGCGGCAGGGCCAGCGGTCGATGGCCTTGCCTATTGCGTGGGCAGCATCAATTTGAAACCGGTCACACGATTGACCGATGCTGAAATCCTGAAGGATTTTGAGTTGAATGCCTTGGGAGCCATGCGGGCCATCCGGGCGGCATTGCCAGCGCTTAAAGCCTGCACGTTACCCACAGCTTCAGTTCTGCTGTTTTCAACTGTTGCTGTGCAGCAGGGTTTTGCTTCCCATGGTTCTGTTTCAATGGCGAAAGGTGCGGTTGAAGGTTTGACGCGGGCCATGGCGGCTGAGCTTGCGCCGAAAATCCGGGTGAATTGTATCGCGCCATCCCTGACGCGCACGCCACTTGCCGAATTCATCACCAGGAATGACGCAATGGCGCAGACCCTAGCCGCGCTGCATCCCCTGCAGCGGCTTGGCGAAGCTGAGGATATTGCCGCCATGGGGTCGCTACTTTTGTCGGACCAGTCGTCGTGGATTACCGGACAAGTCATTGGTGTGGATGGCGGTCGTTCGACCCTTCGGAACAAGGGTTGATGCACACGGCAACGCACGCCTGTTCACATCTGTGAAACTCGCGGGTCTGTGATTGGCAAGTGATTGCCCCATCCGGTCTGGCGATTTCCTGGTGCATTGCTTGCGCCGCTTAACAGGAGAACCACCCATGAATAAATTTTTGATTACCGTCGCGTTGGTCAGCCTTGCCTTTGCCACCCCGTCTTTTGCCGATGAAATGGCCAAATGTGATGCTGACTCTCTCAAGAAAATCGAGATGGAACTGAAGGCCATGACAGACCCCGCCATGAAAGACAAAATGGAAATGGGCATGAAAGAACTCGAAATGGCCATGATGTCCGACAAGGAAAAGAAAATGGACGATTGCGCCATGCATCTGGACAAGGCCATGAAAGCAGCCCACGGCGGTTGATGTGACGCAATGGATTTGGGGAGCTTGAACGAGTTCCCCAGCTTTTGCTTGAAGCGTAACTGGACCAGTTCCATATATCGCTCGAACAGGAGCTGTCATGGAAATTGGAATTTATACATTCGCTGACGTTGCTGCAGGCCACCCGGAGCAGGCGGGGCAGCGGCTTCGCAATCTTGTTGAGGAAATGGAACTGGCTGATCAGGTCGGACTTGATGTGTTTGCCGTGGGTGAACATCACCGGGCGGATTATGCGGTTTCATCGCCCGCCGTGGCGCTGGCGGCGGGGGCGTCGCGCACCAGCCGTATCAAGCTTTCAAGTGCGGTGACGGTTTTGAGTTCTGATGATCCGGTGCGGGTGTTCCAGCAGTTTGCAACGCTTGATGGATTGTCAAATGGTCGCGCCGAGATCATGGCGGGGCGGGGGTCTTTCATCGAGTCCTATCCGCTGTTTGGCTATGATCTTGATGACTATGATGCGTTGTTTGCCGAGAAGCTTGATCTGCTGATGAAGTTGCGCGACGGCGAGCGGATTACCTGGCGGGGCTCGTTGCGACCATCTTTGGATAATGCCGGAATCTATCCTCGGCCTGAACAAGCCAAGCTGCCGATCTGGATTGCTGTGGGTGGCACGCCGCAATCGGTCGTGCGGGCTGCAACGCTGGATTTGCCGATGGCACTGGCCATCATCGGTGGCGATCCCAAACGCTTTGCGCCGTTCTTTCAGTTGTATCGTGACACGGCTTCAAAGGCTGGACGCGATCCGGCAAAATCAGTTTTGAGTTTGAACATGCATGGCTTTGTCAGTGATACGACAGACAAGGCCAAGGACATTTATTACGCGGCCCACACGGAAGTCATGAACCGCATTGGGCGAGAGCGTGGCTGGCCGCCGCAGGGCCGCTCGCATTTTGAGGTGGCCGCAGGGCCGGAAGGCAATCTGATCATTGGTGATGTTCAACGGGTGGCAGACCGGATTATCGAGTTGCACAAGGTGTTCAACAATTCCCGCATTCTCATCCAAATGGCCATCGGCACAGTGCCCCATGCTGAACAATTGAATGCTATCCGGTTGTTGGGTGAAGAAGTCGTGCCAAGGGTCAAA
>JANONM010000219.1:0-2711 GCA_031420855.1 Hyphomicrobiales bacterium | reverse complement strand
TGTGCGCCTGAAAACTGCGATCCACCTTGTCCTGAATAAGCTTTGCCAGCCCGGTGAAGGTCTTGTCTTCAGTTAGCAGTTTCAGCCGCCGCCGATCATCCTGCAGAAGGTCGATATCACCCGTTGCGGTGGCACCTTCCTCGAAAACCACGCCTGCCAGCGCTTCGTAAGCATAGAGCGCGTTGGTGCCGACGACGCGCAAGCCGGTTTGTTTGCCATGAATGCGCAGTTCGCGCAAGATTCTGGCCGGTATGATTGGCATCCGCCCGGCTCCCAGGCTGCGCAGAATGGCTGCCTGGGTGTTTAGGTTCTCTGACAGTGTTTGCAGGCGCGTCTTGTTCTGCTCACGGGAGGCTTTGAACCGCTCCAACAGCTGCTCGGTGTCGATGGACCGCGGGCCAAGGCTCTTTCCGACTGGCCCGATTCGACGGTATAGATAGTCCGTGTCATCACGCTGCTCAAAGGCCATAGTCCCGAGGAAGCTGTGCCGGCGGAGGTCTTCGGCCTCAATCCAGGCCTGCCAGACCTGTGAGAGATTGATGCGCTCTCGTGCTATTCTGTGATCTAACTCATTGAAAAGCATATGTTTGTTGTCCCTCTGGGGTGATATCAGCACGTAGACACCACAAAGTTAGCATTTTCATATGGTTATGGCTAGTATTCTGGTTCTCAGACGAGCACCCGTCGAACTTCAGCCAACTGGCGAGTCAAGTCACGCAATGGATAGGTGAGCCTGGTTGGCAACGTTCTAGCGCTGAAGAGTGCCAGGCGCCGGCGTTTTCGAATAATGCGAATATTTCGCTTGCTTCGATTGCATGTCACACTCATCTCTAGATTTACGCCGCAAGGCGACGCAGGAGGGCAAAAAATGGCGGCATTGCACATGGAACGGCTCTCGAACCGGCTACCCACAAAGGTCGAGATCAACAAAGCAGACCAACTTCGTCACATCATTGCTTCGCAGGTGGCCGAGGGCCAACCAGTCGATCTTTCGCTTGCCGTTGACGGCGGCGAGACGCGAAGCATCACGCTTATGCCAGCGCTTACATACACCTTGCTCGATATTTTACGCATGATCTCAAGTGGCCGTGGGTTTCGCATGATCCCGATTGAAGCTGAGCTTACAACGCAAGAAGCGGCCGACATGCTCAATGTTTCCCGGCCCTTCTTAATCAAGCTGCTCGAGAAGGGTGATATTCGGTTCACAACCGTTGGTCGCCATCGCCGCGTCCGGGCAGAGGATCTTTTTGTCTACATGTCGCAACGCGACCAAGCCCGAGCAGATGCCCTGTCCGAAATTGCGGCTGATGCGGAGGACGACCTGATTTGAGCGGCCCGATGAACCGGTACGCAGCCATCATCAAAGCAGCCCCATGAGGGCCACGCACCGCTAAGGTTTATTCAACCACAATCCGCTGAGGGTGCCTTTTCCCTTACCGACCATTTGGAATTTTTGCTGATGACCACCTCTGTCCAGTTTCGACCACATCCTGGCGGCGACTTGGTATTCACAAGCGCGCCGATGTCGCGTGCCTACCAAACCGTCGCGAGCTATCAGGTTGAACACGGAGAGATCGGACTGACCAAGTCTGGTGCATGGAATCGGCATTGTATCGACTGGGTCGTGCGGCGGATGGATTTCCCGAACTGGACCGCGGACAAGCTGTATTCGGTCAACAAGGTCTTGAATGAATACGACGTTCCACCCTTATAGTATCTTCGTGTCCTGCTCACTTCTTTGCGGCTCGGTCGCAAAATGGGCGGTGGATGGCGGCTGACGAAACCCGGCATGGCGCTGGCGAGCGATGCGGAGGCCGCCTATTCAACTATCGCGCCTGCATTTCTGTTTCGCTTCGACCATACCGAAGGCATGCGGTTGGGGGAGGAGCCAACTGGAGACTGGGGTGTGTGGCTGACCGCTATCAACAAGATGCCCGAGGACGGATTTACGCTGCCTGACCTCGTGACTTTCCTCTATGGTCCGTGCTTGGGCGGTGGATGGCGCGGGCCAGCGGGCGGGCTGTTCAGCGCAGTTGCGATGCCACTTGAGTGGGTGGGACTGCTGATCCGCGCGGGGGATGGCGGCATTGACGAGATGCTGTGGCGCAGAGCACCGCTTTGGGCTGCAGGGCTGGAGTTCCGCTCTCAAACCATGTCGTCGAACGTGGTACCATTTCCTTCGCGTTGATGGGACGCATGCCTTAACTCATGCCTATTTACAGCGGTTTTAAAGAGCCATTTACGCACCCATTTTCACCCAATGTTTCCAAGCGAGCGAAATCGCGGGTCACTGCGGCAAATCCTGCCACCTTGGTCTACGAAGCTCGAGAAGGTCTCAGACGCTAGATCAGATGGAAGTAGTTAGTTCTACCTGATATGGTATATGAATCTGGCGGGATCACCACATGTTCGATACGGGTTCTCAACTCGAAGTCTTTCCAACCGATCTGCACTTGTGGCGGATTGACCCCGCACGCAATATGCGCCGCTACTACCGGATGGCGATCCACAGTGATCTCTTCGGCCAAGCGAGCCTTGTGCGGGAATGGGGGCGGATCGGATCGCGGGGCCAGATGCTCATCGAAACACACCCTGACGCAGTCCTCGCCCTGAAATCCCAGAAGAAACCTGCCCTTGATAAACAGCGAAAATTTTATGCCCTGTTAAATTGTTCGGAGTAGAGAGCAGCCATCGCGCGATGTAATCCAGTG
>JANONM010000218.1:0-3313 GCA_031420855.1 Hyphomicrobiales bacterium | reverse complement strand
GACCGAACTCCATTCGCCCTTGAAACCAACCCAGCGCGCAGCCATCAGCCAGGTCTTGCGCGCCGCGCTGAATCAGTTGTTCATCCGACAAGGTCTCGAACCGAGCGCCGGCCGCCGTCAGGCCCGCCTCAATCTCGGCCTGCGAATACGCCGGACCCAAATAGCTTCCGCGCATCGAGTCAGCACCGCTGGACACCGTTCTGGGCTGATCCAGCAGGCCGTAGTGGGCCGACAGCGCGGCGCCCAATGCACCACCGGCATCGCCCGACGCGGGTTGAATCCAGACTCTTTCGAACGCGCCATCGCGCAGAATTTTTCCGTTGGCGACGCAGTTCAGCGCCACCCCGCCTGCCAAGCACAGATTGCGTTGGCCGGTTTGTTTGGCCGCCGCTCGTGTGAGCTTTAGCATGATGTCCTCGGTCACCTTTTGGATTGAGGCGGCGAGGTCCATGTGTTTCTGTGTCAATGGTTCTTCCGTGCGCCGGGCGTGGCCGCCGAACAGTTCGGCAAACCGCTCGTTGGTCATCTTCAGGCCGGTGCAGTAGTCGAAATACGCCAGATTGAGCCGGAACGAACCATCGTCCTTGACGTCGATTAAATTCGCGTAGATTGGATCGACGTAGCGAGGCTCGCCGTAGGGTGCAAGGCCCATCAGCTTGTACTCGCCAGAGTTGACCTTGAAGCCGGTGTAATAGGTGAACGCCGAATACAACAACCCGAGGGAGTGGGGGAAATGAATTTCGCGCTGCACTTCGAGCTTGTTGCCCGCCCCGACCGCCAGTGAAGATGTCGCCCATTCACCCACTCCATCCAGCGTCAACACTGCGGCGGATTCGAATGGCGAAGGGAAAAACGCGCTGGCGGCGTGGCTCATGTGATGCTCGCCAAACAGCAGTCGGGACAGCCAATCCTGATCTGGATCGAGCTTCGTCAATTCCTTGTTGAGCAAGTCCTTGAGGAACAACTTTTCGCGCAGCCAGACGGGAATGGCAACGCGAAAGGATCGAAAACCCCTCGGGGCAAAGGCAATATAAGTCTCCAGCAGCCGTTCGAACTTGAGGAAGGGCTTGTCGTAAAAAGCAATGTGCTGCACATCCTTCGCGCTGATTCCGCCTTCTCTCAGACAGTAACGTACTGCATTAGCGGGAAACGCCGCGTCATGTTTTTTTCGCGTGAAGCGCTCCTCCTGCGCGGCGGCAACGATCTCGCCGTTGCGCAGCAAACAAGCGGCGCTGTCGTGGTAATAGGCCGAAATGCCGAGGATATGCAAGGTTCAGAACAAGGTGTAGATGAACGGCGCGATCACTGAGCCTTGAGTCAATACTATCAAGGCTCCCAACAGCGCCATCACAATGAAAATGGGGAGCAGCCAGAATTTCTTGCGTGCCTTCATGAAATCCCAAAGTTCGCGGATAAATGAGATCATGTTTCGGTGCTCAGAATTGCTTCTTCATCTGTTGATCCGCCCGACCAGGCGGCTTGCGCTCGATCCAATAGGTCTCTGATTCAGGTTCGAAACGCAACCTAAGAAGATCTTTGCGCAACGCCCGCAGTATCAGACTGGTGGGCAGCACCGCGAGGCAGAAGACGACCAGTAGGGCGAGCGGGCTAACCAAACGATGCAGCACCAGACCGAATTTCGCCCAAATCTTGTTCAGGGGCGAAAGCAGCCGGGGCCTGACCAACGCGGCTGCGAGAAAAAGACCGGCGATCCCGGCAGCCCACAAGCGAATCGCCTCCCCACCGAACAGCGGATAAGCCGCGATGAGTGCAAACACCACACCAAAAACCAGGCCAAAGGCCTGGTCGCTGCCGCCAGTCGGTGTCGCGGCGCCAGCGTCAATCGGGACACGGCTTTGCGGGGTGGAATCACTCATCATTGATCTCGGGTTTTTCGCTTTGCCGACGCAGGCCCATCGGAAGTACAGCTACCTTTGCTGCATGACTGCAAAGCCGACTTGGCCTTCAATTTACCGCACGACAGCATCAGTTCGATCTCAGGATGGCATTTGCGTAGAGGATGTGTTGCGGTCTAGAGATAAAACTCCCACACTGGCGCTTCGTTGAGTATGTCTCATTGAGATTGTCTGGTTGAGGATGCCTGATGTCCGCAACCCAAGCGCACCGGCACACCGCGTTGTTACTTGCCAACAATTTTTCTACGGGTCGCCTGTGGTGATTGTGGTGCGCCTTCTGTGCATTCACCTGCCCACCAGCATAACCGAATCCTGTGCGCTTACGTGTGCCCAGCCCTGGGAAAATCCCTAAGGCATTCGCGAGTTGTATGTGACTTAGTTATCCATGGCGGCCTTATGCGGTTTCGTGTGGAATACGCCCGCCCGCCCGCCCGCCAACCGCGAACGAGAGCATCGACGTGGCTGTGGAAAATTGATGGGTTCGGTTCAAGTTCATTCGTCTTGAACTCGGTGGACTGCGGCGGGCCCTGAGCGCCGCGCTCGTCAGCGGGCTGTGCGAAGTACCCGTGTAGGGTGTTGGGCGAAGAACTCGCTCAACAGGCCACCGACAACACGATGTCCTTCGTTATTGAAATGACCGTCGGCCGGATAGTACATTTCTCGTCCTGAATCCCGGGCCAACCCGAGTCCGGGCAACAAGTCCAGAAACTGAACAGAGTGGCTCGCGGCGAATTCCGAAAGATAGCGTTGTGGCAAGTCGCGCTGAAACTCCTTGCCCAATTCGGTTGGAAAGTTGACTTGTTCCATCGACGGGATCGACACGAGGCGAAATTCCACATCGTTCTGCCGGCAGAGGTTTGTGATCCTTTCGAGTGCCTCCATAGTGGTCCGCTTCGCTGTGATCGCAAATTCTGGGTAGTCTGTCTGGCTCCAGAAGAGATTTGAGGTATAGGACCGGTTCATCGCCTTCGCCCTGAGCGGCGCCGATTGGTCGGCGGGATTTAGGGAGTTGATCCCCGTTTTCAGCAGCCGCGCCAGGTAAGAATGATCTATGAGCACTTTCTGAAGGTTGCGGCCCGCTGGTCTGAATGCCTTCGGTATTTTGTTTTCCAGCACTTGGTTGTTGGTCTGGAGACTGCCGTTCTCAGCCACCGAGTATCGTTCCAGGCCCAGATAGGTGTCGAGGAAGTCGTTGCCGTTGTAGAACATCAGGACAATGCTTTCCGGTCGGAAATTCAGGACCTGTTCCCGAATCAGCAATTCAGTATCTGCGAGACCGTACCCGGGCACGCCGAAATTCAACGCTTCAACCCCGCTCGGGGCCATCTGGTCTTCAAAGACTGCCACCAGGCTTTGCTCGACGCGATCAGCAGTTCATCCTGCGACACCCATCCGGC
>JANONM010000217.1:0-1779 GCA_031420855.1 Hyphomicrobiales bacterium | reverse complement strand
GCAAAATGCCACCAGCGAAATGTTGCGCTGGTTGGAAGCGGATTATGGCCTGTCGAAGGTGAGTGCATCGCATCTGTTGGGCATGGCTGTGCGCTACGATATCGGCAACGTGTTCAATCCCGCATTTTCCGTGGCCTGCCGTCTGGAGAAGAAGTGGCTGCCGTGACGCGGATCATTGGCCTTGATCCCGGGCTTCGCAACACGGGTTGGGGCGTGATCGACGTGGAGGGATCGCGGCTCATCTATGTGGCCGATGGTTCGGTGCATTCGGATGTCGCTGCCACGCTGGCAGACCGACTGCTGCAAATTCACAGCCAGGTGTTGGTGGTGTTGCAGGAATTCTCGCCCGATGAAGCGGCGATAGAAGAGACATTTGTCAACACTGATGCGCGGGCGACCTTGAAGCTGGGGCAGGCGCGAGGTGTTGTCATGTTGGCTCCGGCTTCTTTGAATATTTCGGTGGCCGAATATGCACCCAATACGGTGAAGAAATCTGTCGTCGGCGCGGGCCATGCGGAAAAATCACAAGTCAAACACATGGTGAAAATGTTGCTGCCCAAGGCAGTGTTGACGTCAGCGGATTCAGTCGATGCCCTCGCCATCGCCATCTGCCATGCCCATCATCGCGGGACACAGCGGTTGAAGGACGTGTTGGCGCGTTCTTGACTTGTTCCAAAATTTGCGGTATTACTTTTGTGGACCGAGGTAATACCCATGCGCATGACGACGAAGGGCCAAGTTACAATTCCCAAACATGTTCGGGAAAAACTGGGCATTGGTCCGGGAGATGAAGTGGGATTCCGGGAAGAAGGCCAAGCCATGATCGTTGAGAAGATGGAAGAACCAAAGAAAGTGAATGCAGGGCTTGCGCTTGCCAAGCATTTGTTGGGCAAGGGGCCAATGCTGAGGCAGGGGCGACCGTTGATAACTGCCGAGGACTTGAATTTGCTTACGCGGGGACGGGCATTGAATGTCGACGACACTCCTTGATTCAAATGTCCTGATAGACCTTTTGGAAAACAGGCCTGTATGGGGCGCTTGGAGTACTCGCCAACTTGGGTTATTTGGATTGACGGATTTCATTGCCATCAACCAAATCGTCTATGGCGAGGCCTCGGTGCCTTATGCGCCGCAGTCCGCGTTTGATGCTGTCATCAACGTCGACTGGTTGAAGAAAGAAGACTTGCCGTGGGAAGCAACTTTTCTGGCAGGGAAGGTCCATGCAGAATATCGCAGGAAGGGAGGTCAAAAAACACTGGCGCTGCCCGATTTTCTCGTGGGAGCTCATGCCGCAGTCAAAGGATTTCGACTGCTGACGCGAGATGCAGCACGTTTTCGGACTTACTTTCCATCTGTTGAATTGATTGCGCCGGATACGCACCCATGAGAGGCCTGCCATGATCGGCAAACTCAAGGGACTCATTGACTCCACCGGATCAGACTGGGTGATGGTGGATGTTTCGGGCGTTTGCTATTTCGTGTCGTGTTCGGGAAAGACTTTGAGTGCTCTGCCGGGTGTGGGCGAGGCTTGCGCGATTCACACAGATATGTTGGTTTCCCAGGACAACATTCGCCTCGTTGGTTTTGCTACTGTGCTGGAAAAGGAATGGTTCAAGCTTTTGCAATCGGTGCAAGGCGTTGGAGCGCGGGTGGCGCTGGCGATATTGACGGTGCTGTCGGCAGGTGAATTGGCGTCGGCGATTGCCTTGCAGGACAAGGCAATGATTGGTCGCGCCAATGGGGTTGGAAAGAAACTGGCGGAACGCATTGTGTTGGAAT
>JANONM010000216.1:0-3573 GCA_031420855.1 Hyphomicrobiales bacterium | reverse complement strand
CATGCCGGTCATCCCGAGGGTGACAAGCCGCTCGGAGGTGGGGTGGGTCAACAAGGGTGTTCTCCTTTCAATGATAGTAGCCTTGACCGCGGATATTGGCGTGCTGCAGGGGGCTGCCTTCGACGGGGTCGTCGAGGAAGGCCCGGTCGAGCCCACTCTGCAGGATGGACTTGATCGAGACGCCCCGTTTCCGAAAAGTTGAGCGGGCACGGATTGTCAGTCCGCGTCGGCACGCCGCATCGAGGCGGTTCGCGTCGTAGCTCCTGGCCCAGGCCAGAATGCCGAGACAGGTTCGGAAGCCCTGTTCCGGGTGGGGACGATCGGCCATGATCATCTCGGAAAAGGCTGTAACCGAGGGGCCAAGCTTCACGGCCCGGGCCAGCACCCGCGCGGGAGTCCAACAGGCCATGACGCCGATGCGCCGAGGGCATATGCTAGGGCTGCGTCACATGGCTGCGCCGCCCGGGGCAGCGTGGATGGCTGGCAACCCTTTGCCCTTTATGGAATATCTCGACGACGGCGCCGCAAACGCGGACATCCACCTCTTCCCGGATCAGGCAGAAGGGCACAGAATACCACGAAATGTCGACCTCGACGTGGTAATCGGGGGCGACGCGGGAACGCTGACCCAAAGTCAAATCGGGCGTGCGAACTCATAGGGATGGGGCGGCAGCGGCTGCAATTGCGGCCGGTCAAGCGTGGCAAACAGATCGGCGCGGCTGGCCCCATAACCGCGCATCAGGCGCATGTTCAACTCGTCCACCAGCCGCCGGATTGCGGCATTCAGGTCAGCCAGCAAGAAGAACCGTCTGTTCCGGAGCCGTGCCAGGATCCATCGTTGCGCCACCTGCACCGCGACCTCAACCTTCGCCTTGTCGCGGGGCTTGTAGGGGCGCGCCGGTAGGATCACGCAGGCGCGACCTTCAACTTGAGGTGGTACTATCGCCGATATCCCCGCCGCTGCTTTTGTGCTGCAAGTCGCATCAGCGAGGTAATCGCTTTGCCCTCGTCCTCATGGCGCTCGATCAGCGATTGGCCCCGCGCGCCAATTCTTCCCCATTCCCGAATGAGGCATGCGCGCCCGAACAAGTCGCGCTGAACACTTAAACAACAGTACCGGTGCATGTTGCGGGCCAAGTCGATCCGACGCAGATCAAGCGTCGTCGGGAAGATTTCAAGCTGAACGACTGAATCGAACATATAGTGACCTTACTCGCTAACATCACTATAACAAGTGCGGAGCATGCTTCTATGTGATCTAACAACCCAGAAAAGAGGTTGGGACCGTATCGGCCCTGTTGCGCGAGACATCACCGGTTGCCTCGGGGTCCCGCAAACTCAGTAAGCGCAAAAGAATGGGCGCCATTGGGTATGAAATTGGCGTTCAGCCTTTTTCGCGTCCATGTAGATGGACGCACGGCCTTTGATGCTAACCGTTCGCAAATCCAAAGAAGGCGATATCAGCGCGAAGGAAATGGCACGACATTTGTCACTTTTGGGTGCCTATGGAACTCAAGCACTACCGCCCAAAGTGCCGATCTTTGCCACAACTGTTCGTCAATCCCGCCACGACTTGCGCGGGTCAACAGACCCACCCATTCAAGTGGCATTGCCACCGCGCTGAACAACCCGCCCGCTGGCCCATGCCATCCCCCACCGGCACCCTCTCCATAGAGGAGGTTCGCCAGATCGGGCAGGGTAAAGCCATCCTGCGGCATCCGGGTGATTGCGTACAGCCGCAACTCCCAGTTTCCGGCGGGCGCCTCACCCGAGCGGATGCCTTCGGAGTGGTCAAACCGAAACAAGAATGCTGGCGCGATGGTGGCATAGGCCGCTTCCGGATCCCCTGCGAGGGCCATGCCCGGTTTTGTCAGTCGCCAACCAGCGCCCATTTTGCGGCCCAACCGCAAAGTGGTGAGCAAGACCCGCAGATACTCCAAGGGGGGAGCATCGTATTCATTCAAGACCTCGTTGAAACGATAGAGTTTCTCGGCTGTCCAGTTCGGAAAGTCCATCCGCCGCACGACCCAATCAATGCAATGCCGGTTCCATGCGCCAGATTTGGTCAGCCCGATCTCGCCGTGCTCAACCTGATAGGCTGCAACAGTCTGATATGCGCGCAGCATTGGCGCGGTTGTGATCACCAGGTCGCTTCCGGGATGTGGTCGAAACTGGACTGAGTTGGTCATGGGGTAGCCTTAGCAATGGAAAATATTAGCCCAGACATCTTCGGTGGATTGCGAACTATCGGACCGCCGCAGTGGCAAATCTTTATAAAAAAACTCAAATCAGGCCGCCTGCTGCATCCATCACCGCAAGTTCAGACAGGGCATCGGATCGGGCTTGGTTGCGTGCGACCCTATAGGCAAAAAGATCCTCTGCCTGGACACGGCGGTGGCGACCGACGGTTGTAAACGGGATGCGTCCCGCCTCAAGCAACTTGACCAGGAAGGGCCGGGAGACTTTCAGCATGTCAGCCGCTTCTTGCGTTGTAAGTTCGGCTTCAACCGGGATCATACGAAAACCACGGCCACTCGCAATCAGGCGCAGAATCTCGAGCAAGGTATCAGTGACCGCCGGCACAAGCGTGATGTTGCGCGTCTCGCCACCGTCGACGGCGAGTGAAAGATCGACAGGTTGGCCCTCCGTCACCTGCGAGGCGATGATGTGACGAAGTTGATCGGCGTTGTTGATCTCGACCTTTGTGGGAAGACGGTTCGAAAACCGTTCTTTGTGCAATGTTGCTATTTTGCCCTCCTCCTGCGTCGCCATTCGGCATCCATCTAGAGATGGGTGTGACATGCAGTCGAAGCAAGCGCAATATTCGAATTATTCGAAACAGACGGCGCTGAGCACTCTTCGGTGCCAGAACGTTCCCAGCCAGGCTCACTTAGCTATTGCATGACGAGACTCGCCAGTCGGCTAGAGCTCGACGGGAGATCGTACAGATCCCGAGATACTGGCCATAACCATATGAAAATGCTACATTTGTGGTGTCGAAGTATCGATTCCGACCCAGAGGGACAACAAACTTATGCTTTTCAATGAGTTGGACCACAGAGTAGCACGAGAGCGCATCAACCTCTCACAGGTCTGGCAGGCCTGGATTGAGGCCGAAGACCTCCGTCGGCACAGCTTCCTCTGAACGATGGCCTTTGAGCAGCGGGATATCCCAGAGAAGGCAGTGGTCGGTTCAACCGGTTCAAGATCGCTGGCAGGTGCGTATTTTGCCAAGGAATGCCCCCATTCGCAGTTTGTAGTCAAAATGCTGCCGGGCACCATGTGAGGTATGCGTACAACGCCGAGAACCGGCCGATGTTTGCAGTAAGGGTTATGTGCCGCATGCTGCCGGTTCATCCGAAGGCGTCTACGCATGGCTGCATGAGCCATTTTTCTCGGGCGCACCGGAGGATCAGCGTCAAACCTAGCTGCTGGAAACGGCCTGAAATGACGGCGGCAAGGTCTATGACTACCGCAAGCAGCAAGATGATTTGTGCGTCCTTGCCGAGCAAATTTGCCTCAATCGGGCTTGGCGCTTGGTCCGGTTGGCAGGCATAAAGGCCCAGATTGGTT
>JANONM010000215.1:0-4594 GCA_031420855.1 Hyphomicrobiales bacterium | reverse complement strand
CCGATGGCAATTGGTTTGATGATCCTCTCGGCCATGCTGCCATTCCTTTATTTCAAGCAGAAAGGCTGGCTGTGACGCGATTCCCGACGGCAGAAAAGTGATCGTCTTCTGGATTGCGCTAGGCGGCGGATTGGGTTCTGTGGCGCGATTTTCGGTCGTAACGGCCACGGACCGGTTGCTCGGCTTTTCGTTCCCGCTTGGCACGCTGATTGTAAATGTGCTGGGCAGTTTTGCCATTGGCTATGTTTCTGCAATTATGCTCAGCAAATTTCCTGGTGCAGAAAATCACCGCCATTTCCTGACAACCGGTTTTCTCGGTGGCTTCACAACCTTCTCGGCATTTTCCCTCGACATTTTGCAGCAAGTGCAGCGGGGTGAAAACCTGATGGCACTGGTCTATGTGCTGGCCTCCGTGCTGCTGGGTTTGGCTGCTGTCATGCTGGGATATGTCCTGGCACAAGGCAGCCTCGCGTGAACGAAGTCAAGCGCCATGAAGTGTCGCCGGAAGAAGAAGGCATGCGGCTTGATCGCTGGTTCAAGCTGCATTTTCCGCAAGTCACCTTTGCCTATCTCAACAAGCTGACGCGCACAGGCCAGGTGCGTGTCGGAGCAGGGCGCTGCAAAACCAATTCGCGGCTGAGTGCAGGCGACGAAATCCGCATTCCGCCCCTCGCCTTCGACAAGCGCCCCGCCGACACACCCAAAGCCGATGTGGCACCGCTGACCAGGGAAGAGCGCAAGCTCTTTGACTCTATGGTGATCCACGAGGATCAGGATATCTATGTCCTGAACAAGCCTGCGGGATTTGCCGTGCAGGGCGGCACCAAAACCTTTCGCCACCTCGATGGCCTGTTGATGGGACTGGGTGCGACTTTGGGCGAGCGGCCTTTGCTGGTGCATCGCCTGGACCGCGATACTTCTGGCGTCATCGTGGTGGCCAAACGCCGTGCCGTCGCCGCTGCACTGGGAAAACTATTCGCCACCCGCAATGTCAAGAAAACCTATTGGGCCATCGTCAAAGGTGTGCCGACGCCGCCCCAGGGCAAAATCGAAGTGGCCCTGATCAAGGCCCGTGGCCCCGATGGTGACCGCATGCGGGCTTCGCGCCAAGGTGAAGAAGACGATGAGCAAAACGCCGTCACCCAATATGCAGTGATCGACAAGGCCGCCAATGTGGCAGCCTGGCTCTCCCTGAAACCCGTCACAGGCCGCCAGCATCAATTGCGCGCCCATGCCGCCCATATCGGGACTCCCATTCTGGGCGACAACAAGTATGGTGGTGATGCGGATTTGCCGGATGATGTGCCCAACAAATTGCACCTGCATGCCCGCCGCATCATTTTCCCCCATCCCAGAAGTGGCACTGTCGATATCACCGCCCCTTTGCCGGAACACATGCTGCAGACGTTTGGCATCTTTGGCTTTGACGCCGCGAGATTTGACGATGCCACCTGAAAAATCGGAAACACCGGACGAGCGCATGCGGCGGCTGATCACCGGCCAGTTCAACAAAGTCTTGCCACGGCGCTTTTACAAAGCCGTGCAACTATCTGAATCCAATGGCATTCTGCTGGATGGAAAGCCTGTCAAAACGCCCCTGAAAGCCAGCCTGCAATTGCCCACCAAGGCCTTGGGCGAAGCCATTGCCGAGGAATGGCGCGCACAAAAGGATTTCATTGATCCCGAATCCATGCCGCTCACCAAACTGGCCAATACGGCCATCGACCGCGCCACGGCGGAGCACCAAACCATTGTCGATGAAATCACTCAATATGCCGGTTCAGACATGGTGTGTTATTTTGCCGAAGGCCCCAGAGAGTTGTTCAGCCGACAACAAAAACATTGGCAACCCGTTTTCGATTGGGCGGTTGACAAGCTCGACGCAAGGTTTCGCCAAGGCAAAGGCATCACCCATATCGCCCAACCGCCCGAAACCCTGGAGGCCATTCGGCTGCACCTCACGCAATTTGATCCCTGGCAGTTAACCGCTGTCTATGTGCTGACAACCCTCACAGGCTCGGCCCTGTTGTCGCTGATGTTGCAAGCCGCAGCCATCACGCCCGAAGACGCCTGGCACGCCGCCCATGTGGACGAAGACTTTCAAATCGAACAGTGGGGTGAAGACGACGAAGCCGTCCGCCGCAGGGCGTCCCGGAAACGCGAGTACGATGGTTTGACGGGATTTTTTGACTTGCTGAAAAGCGTGTGATCTCAATGGCGGAAAGGCAATGACTTTCAGTTGTCACGCGCCAAGTCCGTCCCTTGTCCCACTGCGATATTATCAATCAACCGCGTCGTGCCCATCCAGGCCGCTACTAACAAACGCATCGGTTCAGCCTGAGACTGCGGCACCGCCAGGGTTTCGGCATTGCGGGCTGTCACATAATCCACTTTGAATCCCAGCGTCGTCAATGAGCGCGAGGCCGCCCGTGTGGCTGATTGCTGGTCAGTGCCGTTTTTGATTTTCTCAGCAGCCTGTTCCAATGTTCGGATAATCGCCGTGGCTTGATGGCGCTCGTGCTTCGTCAGGTATCGGTTGCGCGAAGACTTGGCCATGCCATCAGCATCGCGAATGGTGGGAACGCCAATAACCTGAATGGGGATGTCCATATCCCGTGCCATCTGCCGCACAACAAGCAACTGCTGGTAATCCTTCTCGCCAAAAATCGCCACATCGGCTTGCGACTGAATGAACAGCTTGGCCACAACTGTTGCCACGCCATCGAAAAACTGCGGGCGGAATTTGTCTTCCAGTCCCGCCTTGGCCGGACCATTCACCGACACCGTTGTTGCAAATCCGTTTGCATACATCGTGGAAGCATCAGGCGCGTAAACCAGATGAGCCCCCACGGTTTCCAGCAGGGCCACATCAGCTTCCAGATCACGCGGATAACGGGCCAGGTCTTCGGCCGGGGCAAACTGCTTGGGATTGACAAAAACCGTGACGACCACCCGGTCAGCATGGGCAAAACCTTCACGCACCAGTGTCAAATGTCCTTCGTGCAGTGCACCCATGGTGGGAACCACTGCAACTTTCAGGCCTTCCCCATGCCACGCCTGCACCACTTGGCGCATCCCGGCAACCGTATGAACAACCTGTGGCATCAGCGCGAAATTTCCCGTGAATTGTCTCGTGCATGGGGAATCGGCAACAACATGGTTTCCTTTACTTCTTCCATGACAAAGTAGGAATGCAATCGACGCATAATACTTGACATCAATTCATCAATAAATTGAGGTGAATAACGATTCAACCATCGTGGTAGTCTAGAACATCAGGCTGTCAGAAGAAATATCCCCTCCAAACCATCATTCCCATGAAAGTGGGAATGATGGTGCCTCGGATTTAATTGACCACTTTAGGCTCTCGCAGTTTGCTGAAATTGTTGAAATCAGCCCAGGCAACCCTTCGAGGCTCGCAAGAGCTCGCGCCTCAGGGTGAAGGATTTCAACGAGTTACCTCATCCTGAGGTGCCCGCCCTTGCGGGCCTCGAAGGATGCGCCAAGGTAATGGTGGCATTTTCAAAAAACAGCTAGACCGCTTTGCAAGGATCGCCAACATGTCCCTCAGCCGCGCCCGAATTGCCGATCATCTCTTTCGACCGGAAACAGAATTGGTCCATGAACTGGCCGCGTCCGCCATCTTGCCTCCTGAACCAATGCAGCGCGTCATGGCCCTCGCCACTGAACTTGTGGAAGCTGTTCGCAGCAACCGCAAAGCCCAAGGCAGCATCGATGCCTTTATGCAGCAGTTTTCCCTGTCCTCGGAGGAGGGCGTCGTCTTGATGTGCCTGGCCGAAGCACTCTTGCGCATCCCCGATGCAGAAACCGCCGACAAGCTGATTGCCGACAAGCTGGGAGACCGTGATTGGTCCACCCATATCGGAAAATCCGACTCGCTCTTCGTCAACGCCTCAGCCTGGGGCCTGATGTTGACGGGTCGATTTGTGGAACTGGGACGCGATACCAAAACCGATGCCAAATCATTTCTGAAACGCCTGGTCACACGCTCCGGCGAACCTGTGGTGCGCACCGCCATGCGGCAGGCCATGCGCATCATGGGAAAACAATTTGTTCTGGGCCGCACCATTGCCGAAGCCCTGCAAATTGCCAAGCCATTGACCAAAGAGGGCTGGCGTTTTTCCTTCGACATGCTGGGCGAAAGTGCCATGACCGCAGCCGATGCAAGTCGATATTTCCAGTCCTATGAAAACGCCATCAAAGCCATTGGACAAACCGCGGGGCAGGGCGAGGTTTATGCCCAGCCCTCAATTTCCGTCAAATTGTCGGCGCTTCATCCCCGCTATGAAGAAAAAGCCAAAAGCCATTGTTTGGATGCACTTTTTGACAAAATTCTGCAACTGTCGGTGCTTGCCAAACACGCCAATTCAGGCCTCACCATCGATGCCGAAGAAGTGGCGCGGCTTGACCTCTCTTTAGAGCTGTTTGAGCGTCTGGCCAATGCCCCGGAACTCAAGGGCTGGAATGGTTTGGGTCTTGCCGTGCAAGCCTATGGCCGACGTGCCAAACCCGTCTTGGAATGGCTGGCGGAACTGGCAGCAGAAACCAGGCGCATTCTGCCCGTGCGATTGGT
>JANONM010000214.1:0-5229 GCA_031420855.1 Hyphomicrobiales bacterium | reverse complement strand
CACACCGCCCATTTCAGTCTTGTGTGCAATCAGAGGTGATGACACTTTGGCGACAACCGGGAAACCAATCCTTCTGGCGATCCGGGCCGCCTGATCGGGTTTGCATACTTCCCCACGGGGTATGGGCAGTCCATATTCAGCGAGCCATTCCTTGTAGCTTCGTTCTGAGAACATTGTTGCCAGAACGATTTTTGGTTTGGGAAGCACTTTAAGTGTTGGTCGTTTGGCGGTATCGGCTTGCGCTGCTCCTACTTTCGCAGCGTTCATAAACGCGGTCAGCGCATCATCCAGTCCCAGCATGGGTGCCACACCTGCCGCCAATAATTCTTCGGCCAAATCCGGGGGCATGCATTCGGGGAGTGTTGCCACCACGGCGGCGCGGGCTTTGGTATTGATGGCGGACTGCTTGAAGGCGCGGGCTGCGACATACCACGCATCCGCATTCATTGGGGGTGGGGGCGTGTCCAAAATCAACATCCCCACATCAAAGCCGCCGGAAAGTGTGGCCGAGAATGTCGCCGTCAACTTGTCCATCTGGTTCCAGATGAAGGTGTGATAATCAAGTGGGTTCGATACAGTGACGAGTTCTGAAAGCGTATCGCGGACCCGCCGCTTTGTGGCAGCGTCGAAGTCAGGAAATGTCACATTGTGGTTGACGGCGAGGTCTGCGGCCAAAGCCGCTTCACCGCCGGAGCAGGAGAGCGAGACCAACTTGCCGCCCGTGGTAGGACCGAGATGCAGGAACTTCAAGGTTTCGACAAACGATGTAATGCTGTGGCAGCGGGCAACGCCGTGGCGTTTGAAAAGCGCGTCATAGAAGGTGTCGGCGCCCGCCAGTGATGAGGTGTGACTCATGGCGACGGAAGCGCCTTGTTCGGATCTCCCGGTTTTCAATACGACGATGGGTTTTTTGCGGAAGCGGGCGGATTCGCAGGCGGCGGCGAAGGCGGGAAGATCGCTCAAGCCTTCGATATGCAGACCGATGGCGGTGATGCGCTCATCAGCAGAGAGGAACTCCACCATTTTTGCCATATCCACATTGGCCTGATTGCCAATGGCAAAGACCGCGGCGAGGGGCAGGGCGCGGCGGGTGAACGTCATGTTGCAGGCGATGTTGCCGGACTGGGTGATGATGGCGATGCCACGCTCCAAGGGCTTTACGCCATGTTCATCCGGCCACAGAGCAACCCGTCCCAAACCATTGACAAAGCCATAACAATTGGGGCCGAGCAAGGGCATTCCGTCGGCAGCGCTGAGCAGTTCGCGCTGCAAACGATCATTACCGGTTTCAGCAAATCCCGCCGCATAAACCACCGCACCGCCACAGTTTTTGGTGCGCAATTGACGGACGACATCAATGGTGGCTTCGCGCTTGACGGCGATGAAGGCGGCGTCGATGGGGCCTTCGATTTCAGCCACTGATTTTACAGTTTTGATGCCTGAGATTTCTTCGCGCTTGGGGTGAACGGCATGGATGGTTCCCGCAAAGCCAAATTCTTGGCAGCGTTGGATGGCAACCGCACATTCATTACCGCCAATGAAAGCAATGGTTCTGGGGTGGATGAGACGGGAGAGGGTCATCATCCCCCCAACGGCCTCAACAACGCTCGCGAAATAATGTGGCGTTGAATTTCACTCGTCCCTTCCCAAATCCGCTCCACCCGCGCATCGCGCCAGATGCGTTCCAGTGGTAAATCACTCATCAAGCCCATGCCGCCGTGGATCTGGATGGCTTCGTCGGCGATGAAGGCCAACACTTCGGTGGATTTGAGTTTGGCCATGGCCATGTCCATTTCGGTAACGGTGCCCTGGTCGTATTTCCAGGCGGCTTCACGGGTCAGCAACTCAGCGGCTTTCAGTTCCAGCGCCATATCGGCGAGTTTGAAGGAGATGCCCTGGAACTTGCCAATCTGTTGGCCGAATTGTTGGCGGTCTACGGCATATTGCAGGGCGTGTTCCATGGCCCGTTCAGCGCGGCCCAAACAGGTGGATGCCACTTGCAGACGCGTGGCACCGAGCCAGGAGTTGGCGACTTCAAATCCCTTGTGCAATGCGCCCAGCATCTGGGATTTGTGCACGCGGCAATCGTTGAATTCCAGAATGTTGTTGGGGTAGCCCCGATGCGACACGTTTTTATAACCGGGGCGGACTTCAAAACCCGGCGTGCCTTTGTCGATCAAAAAAGCGGTGATCAACTTTTTCTTGCCGCGCGGTGTATCTTCTTCGCCCGTGGCTGCAAACAACACTGTGAAGTGCGCTTCCTCACCGTGGCTGATGAAATGCTTGACGCCATTGATGACGAAATCATCGCCATCCTGTTTGGCAAAGGTTTTCATGCCGCGCAAATCAGATCCAACGCCGGGTTCCGTCATTGCGAGGCAGTCAGCTTTTTCACCGCGAACAGCTGGAAAGAGATAGCGTTCGCGCTGCTCATCGTTGCACGCCATGAGGATATTTGACGGGCGGCCCACGCAGGTCCAATGCAGCGCGTAATTGGCGCGGCCCAGTTCTTTTTCGTAAAGACACCACGTTAAAGTATCAAGGCCTGCACCGCCCACTTCAGCTGGCATGTTGGCAGCGTACAGTCCGGCGACTTTCGCTTTGGCTTTCAGTTCATCGCGAAGCTCCGGGCGCAACACGCCAGTCGCTTCAACTTCCTTCTCATGCGGATAGAGTTCATTGGCCACGAAGTCCTTCGTGGTCTTGATGATCATCTGTTGTTCGTCGGAAAGAGAAAAGTCCATAGGGCTACTTTATGTGAAAGGTTTCGATGTGGCCGTCGATGGCGATGTCCTGGCCGTTGATCATGAAGGCGGCGGGGCTGGCAAGGAAGAGGCAGAGGTTGGCAATTTCCTCAGGCTCCGTAAAGCGGGTGAGGGACTGTTGGCTCACAAGTTCAGCCGCCACAATTTGCGTGCCGACGCCACGCAGGTTCGCCTCGCCCTCAATCACCTTGTTGATGCGTTCGCCGCGCACGGCACCGGGGCAGATGGCATTGCAGCGAACGTTGTAGGGGCCAAGTTCCACGGCCAGTGATTTGGTCAAGCCTATGACACCCCATTTGGCGGCTGCGTAGGGTGTGCGATTGCCGAAACCGAATTGTCCGGCATTGGATGACATGTTGATGATGATGCCAGAGCGTTGGGCTTTCATGACGGGTGCGGCACGGCGGGCGCAGAGGAATTGCGCATCAAGACAAACGGCGATGCAATCGCGCCATTCCGCCAGTTCAATATCATCAATGGGCGCGGTGGGGCCTTTGGTTCCGGCATTGTTGACCATTACGTCAAGTCCGCCCAAATCTTCAAGCGCATCATCAAACCACGCATCAATTTCGGCTTCGCTTTGGACGTCAACAAGAGTTGCCGCGATGTCAGGGAAGTCTTGGCGGAAAGTATCGAGCGCCTGTTCGTTGATATCGCAAATGTGCACTTTTGCGCCTGTCTCATGAAAAGCTTTGGCGATAGCGCGGCCAATGCCCGTGGCTGCTGCCGTGATCATGACGCGATGTGGCATAAAATATCTCCCAAATTTCCCTCACAGCCTCTCAGGGTGAGGGTCACGCTACTTCAACTTCTTCTTCCTTGCCTTCAATTCGCGGTCCAGCACAAGGCCTGACCCGATCTTGTGTTTGCGGAACAGTTTCATCATATCAACCAGTATTGCATTGCGCTTGGCTTCGATGGCGGCAACGGCGCGGCCTTCGGCCTGGGTTTCACAGCCTTCGACCAGACGTTTTTCCAGCGCTTCATTCCATTGGGGGAATTTCAAGTCGGTCCAGTCGAGTTCCAGTGTGGGATCAAACTGCTTGATAAAGTCACGCATGCCGCCGGGGCCGCCTGCCACGTGATAGGTCAGGAATGATCCCATGAAGGCCCAGCGCATTCCAGCCGAATAAACAATGGAATCATCGATATCGCCCGTACTTGCAATGTCTTTGTTGAGGATGTGCAGGCTTTCGCGCCACAGGGCTTCCTGCAACCGGTCACAAACGTAACCCATGATTTCTTTTTTGAGGCGCAGCACCTGCATGCCGATGGCTTCGAAATAAACCCCGGCGCGGTCCATGGCTTCGACCGAGGTTTTTGCCCCTGGCACAGTTTCAACCAATGGCAAGAGATACACCGGATTGAACGGGTGGCCGATGATGACGCGTTCGGGGTGTTTGCATTGGGATTGCAAATTGGTTGGCAGGAAGCCCGACGACGACGAAGCGATGATGACGTCGGGTTTTGCCACCGCGTCGATTTCGTTGAACAGTTTGATTTTCAGGTCTTCACGTTCTGGCGCACATTCATGGATGAAGTCAGCCTTTGACGCCATCTCTGCCAAGTTGGTGGTGAAAGTCAGTTTGCCTTTTTTGAGGGGTTTTCCCAGCAGCGCTTCCAAGGAGGGCCAAGCAGTTTTGATTTGGGCTTTGAGTTTTGCTTCTGCAGTTTCAGAAACGTCAAAAGCAATGACGTTATAGCCCCGGAACAACAACCGCGCCGCCCAGCCCGCGCCGATCAGTCCGGTTCCGGCAATGCCAACAGTCTTTATGTTCATTTTTTCAGCCCCAGTATGGCGCGGCCTTCGTCCGGAGTTGCAATTTTTGTTCCCAGCATTTCCACCAGCTTCACAGCTTTTTCGACCAGCGCACCATTTGTGGCAAGCACAGCTTTTTCCAGATAGAGATTATCCTCCAATCCAACGCGCACATGGCCGCCGAGAATTGTCGCCTGGGCTACGGCCGACATCTGGTTGCGGCCAATCCCGAACGCCGCCCACACCGCTCCCTCAGGCAATTGTGATTTCTGATAGGCCATGGTTTCGGTGTTGTAAGGTGCGCCCCAGGGAATGCCGAGGCAGAGCTGATAGAGAGGCTTTCCGTCGATCAAACCTTCTTTCACCAATTGATTGGCGAACCACAGATTGCCAGAGTCAAAAATCTCCATTTCAGGCTTGACGCCATAGGACTTGATCAGCCTGGCTTGTTCGCGCAATTGGGTTGGGGTTTGCACGACGATGGATTGCCCGTCGCCAAAATTCAGCGTGCCGCAATCCAGCGTGCAGATTTCAGGCCGCAACGCTTCGATATGCAACAAGCGTTCCAACGGTCCCACGCAATCCGTACCTTCGCCAAACTGCAATGGCATTTCGCCATCGCCAATCACGACATCACCCCCCATGCCGGCCGTGAGGTTGATGATGACAGCGGTATTTTTTGAGCGGATGCGTTCCATCACGTCG
>JANONM010000213.1:0-5668 GCA_031420855.1 Hyphomicrobiales bacterium | reverse complement strand
AGGCAGCGAACCAGATGTTGTGATGGCCTGTTGTGGCGATGTTCCAACGCTCGAAGCCATGGCGGCGGTGGATTTGTTGCGAATGTATTTCCCTGAACTGAAAGTCCGCGTCGTCAATGTCGTTGATTTGATGAAGCTCCAATCACAGAATGACCACCCACATGGTCTCAGCGATGCTGAATTTGATCAGCTCTTCACCGTCGATAAGCCAGTGATCTTCGCCTACCATGGCTATCCAACCTTGATTCATCGGCTCACCTATCGCCGCACCAACCACGGGAATTTTCATGTGCATGGTTACAAGGAGGAAGGCACAACAAGTACGCCGTTCGACCAGGTGGTGATGAACGATCTTGACCGCTTTCACCTCGTGGCCGCCGTGATTGATCGTGTACCGCAACTTGGCGCGAGCGCTGCGGATGTGAAGCAGGTGATCCGGGACAAGCTTCTTGAACACAAGCGCTACATCGCCGAACACGGCGAGGACATGCCCGAAATCCGCAACTGGCAGTGGCCAGCACATGCTTAGTTCCCCGCCATTTCTGCAGCGCATCTTTCTGGTTCGACACGGGCAAACAGCATGGTCTCTTTCTGGCCAGCATACAGGCCGAACTGACATCCCCCTGACAACAGACGGCGAAGCGGAAGCCCGCACATTGAATGCACGACTCCGCACAAATGTGTTCAACCGGGCTTTCACCAGCCCGCTGCAACGCGCCCGGCAAACAGCAGCATTGGCAGCACTCGCCACACCTGTCGCAATTGAGCCTGATCTTGTGGAGTGGGACCATGGTGAATACGAAGGCCTGCGTAGCGTTGAAATCCGTGCGATCAAACCGGACTGGAACCTTTATCAACACGGCAGCCCAGGCGGTGAATCGCCAGCCCAGGTTTCAGCACGGGCTGACCGGAAGATTGCGCGGCTCCGTACCCTTGAAGGTGATATCGTCCTCTTCTCGCACGGCCATTTCGGCTGCGTTCTGGCAGTGCGGTGGATTGGCTTGGAGATCGCACAGGCATCGCATTTTCTGCTCGACACGGCGTCTGTCAGTATTCTGGGTTACGGGCATCAACGTGCGACTGAGCCCGCAATCATGCTATGGAACGCGCGAACTGATGCAACGTCCGAGACATGAACATGCCAACGGCTGAACACCATGCACTCTCCGAACGGTTGAACCAGCGCTGCTTGTGCACAACGCTTGACCGCAAGTTGCTGGATGAAACCGTAAGCCGCGCGGTGGATGATCCCGCGTTCAGTGCAGAGCAACTTGAAAACCGGCCAAATCTCCTCTCCAACGTCCTGGTGTTCCTGGCCTCGGATGATCTTGCACTCATGCGCGGTATCGTCGAAGCCATCGAAGTGACAGCAAGATTGCCCGCCTACCGCAATGCCGTGCTCGCATGGGCACCTCAATCGGCGGAAAATAACTTTGGACCGCTTGGGGCATTCATGGGCTATGATTTCCATCTTGATGAAAGTGGCCCCAAACTTATCGAGGTCAATACCAATGCCGGCGGTGCTTTCATCAACGCCTTGCTGGCTAAGGCGCAGAAAGCCTGTTGCAGCGAAATCGAACGCAGGCTCATCGCCATGCAGGCAGGAGACTTTGATAGCCAAGCGCTCAACGTCTTCACTGCGGAATGGCTGTTACAACGTGGCACAGAGCGGCCACGCCGCGTGGCGATCATTGATGACCGTCCAGAAGAGCAATATCTTTACCCCGAATTTATAATCGCACGTCAGCTCTTGAGCAAACATGGCATCGACGCTGTGATTGGCGATGCAGCAGCGCTCACCTGTGAGGCGGGAAAGCTCCGTCTCGGCGGCGAAGAGATCGATCTGGTTTACAATCGGTTGGTTGATTTTTCACTTGCAGAACCGAACCATGCAGCGCTTGCTGCGGCCTACAGGGATGGTGCTGTTGTTGTCACGCCGAACCCGCACACTCACGCCATCTACGCGGCCAAACGCAATCTGACTTTGCTGTCTGATCAAACCTGGCTGAAAGCAGTTGGTTTGTCCGACGCGTTGCGGACAAGGCTGGCAGGCATTCCGAAAACCACCTTGGTCACGCCTGAAAATCTCGATGCGATGTGGGTGGACCGCAAGAACCTGTTCTTCAAGCCGCTGTCCGGCCATGGCGGCAAAGCTGTTTACCGTGGTGACAAGGTGACCAAAGGCGTGTGGGCAGACATCGCAGGCGGCGGATATGTGGCGCAAGCCTTGGCCACACCCGGCCAGCGCATGATCAAGCTTGATGGTGCGCCCGTGCAGCGCAAGATGGATATCAGACTCTACACTTATGCCGGTCAGGTTCTGTTGACGGCGACACGGCTGTATCAGGGCCAGACCACAAATTTCAGAACGCCAGGCGGTGGATTTGCACCGGTGTTTGTGATTTGACTGGGGGCGTCCTTGTCGAACACCATGTCAACAACGCATGATTTACGCCTCTAGCCGTGATCTGTTCATCTTCAAAGTCACGACTACTCCATCTTCCGCCCAGTCGCAGGTGATGGTGCCGCCAAGTTGCGTTGTCATTGCACGGTTAATGAGTTTGCTGCCAAAACCTCCCGGCCCAGTCGGCGAGGCGACGGGGGGGCCGCCGCTCTCCGTCCACATCACGATGACGTCATCGTCATGGCCGCTCGATGATACATCCAGCGTGCCGGTTTCCGACGAGAGGGCTCCATACTTGAGAGAGTTCGTTGCAAGTTCATGGATGATCAATGCAAGCGTCGTGGCGGATGCTTCTCCGACGCCCATGCGTGGCACGGACACGCGAATGCGACCGCTGAAGGCGCCCAGATCGTCATAAGGCGACAACAACACAGAAAGCAGGTCCCCCAGCAGGGCGTCTGTCTTCGCTTGGCCGGGAAGCGGACGCACAAGGTCATGGGCGCGGCCCAGCGCTGTCAACCGGTTCGTCAATTGTTTTGCCATATCCTCGGTCGAAGCCGATGACCGCGAGGTTATGGATGTCAGGCCGGACGCGATGGCCAACAGATTTTTGACCCGGTGGCTCATCTCTCCAGCAAGCAACTCGTTTCCTTCCTCAGCCTGCTTTCGTCCCGTGACATCCAGAAAAATTCCGAACAAGCTGCGGTCAACCATCCCCTCATCGTTGCCCTGGCCGCGGGCGGAAACCCACCGGACCTCGTCACCGATCAGGATTCTGAAATCAATTTCGTATGGTCCGATAATGGCGCGGCTCGCAGCGAATGCGGCGCCCACGCGGTCACGGTCAGCGGGGTGGATACGGGATGACAAATCCACAAACGTCACGCTCATAGTTCTGGGCACGCCCCACATATCGTAGGCCCGCTGGTCAAGAAGAAGTTTGTCGGTATCAACATTCCAGGCCCAAAGTGCCACACCAGCGCCTTCAATGGCGAAGCGCAGATGCTTTTCATTCCACGCAGGCAAAGCTGGTTGATCAGGCTCCATCAATTTTTCTCCTCCGGCGCAGCACTACTTGTTCTTTTACAATTTTCTTTTCGATTGCGAAAGCACTCCGTTCTAAACAAACATCGACCAAGTCATCAATTGTTTGTTTGCAACTTTTTGACGCCACTTTACCTCGCAGCTTCGCCGATAATATAAATGTGCCAGCGTGCCATCAGCAGGCCAAGGACTGCTTCAGCGCAGAATGCTGCCCAGTCCGATGATGCCAATCTTCATCTGGTTTTTCTCCATGATCGCGACAAGTCGAATGTCAACGCCACCACCCACGGCAGTGTAAACGCAAGCAACAGCCATTTGAAATCAGAGTCGATCACGAAGTTGGTGATCGCCATCCAGCCAATCGAAGTCAATCCCGCAACCGAAACCACAGCGACCGCCCCAAGCCCTCCGGTCCTGAAACCCGTTGCGGCGACATGGACGGTGAGCAGACCCGTGGCGAACATGTAGCCACCGAGCACTCGAAAAACGCGCACGAGCCACAACTCCAATCCGGGCAAAGTGGTTTGAATCTGCGCGAGAGAGGCACCCATGTATCGCAAATCCTCCGGCAGCAGCGGCGGCCGCAGAAAGACGAAGTAGAGCCCCAAGCCCATCAAGATTACGCCGCCCAAGGCCAGCGCCGCCGACGCCATCAATTGCGTTTTCATTTTCCGGCTCCTGTCGCATCCTCGGCCAGCCATCCCCCGATAAATCCCGCCCGCCGCAGCCCACTGCGGATATGGGGGCATTCGCGCATCAACCGCCACAAGAGGCCGCTACGATAATTTTCGATCATCAATACGGTGGGTCCGATGTTGAGGCCGAAGTGCCATGGTGAGACCCACCAGCCGAATGGATTGCCAGGCTCGCCCGGATGGGTTGGATTGAATGCGGCCTTGAAACCATAGGCGTTGGACTGTTTCAGCTTGGCTTGATGAATGCAGTAGCTGATCGCTGGCAGAACAATCTCCGGCGCAAAGGGGAGACTCGCAACAACAGCCCAAGGCGCCAGCGTACCGTCATCGGGTCCATAGGGAACGCCGCGTCCGAGATAATCGAAAAAACTGCGTTCGACGCCCTCAAGCTTGAGCGTTTCAGGCCCCGGCCCTTCGCTGGCTGTGATTCCCCAGCAATGTTCGCCATAGCCTGCAAACTTGCGCGGATTTTCGATGGCGTAGCGCTGTTGAACATAAGTGGCGCGCCTGCTGTTCTCGAAGTAATCGATGCCCTTGTCACGCATGAACGCGTCCTGGATGCCGCGAAAATCGATCCAGACGTGGGAAAGTTGGTGTGTGAAAAGTGACCCTGCATACAGATAGTCATGGCCATAGCAGTGTTCCCAGCGATAGGTGGAAAGCCACGCGTCATAACTCTCTTTCGGCAAGGGATGGGTGGGTGAGGCTAGGCCCAGCACATACAGCAGCAGCGCTTCGTCATAGCCTTCCCAGCGATAGCTGATGAAACCGCTTTCGGGCCGCCAACCATGCGTCACCGTGGCCTCGCCATTCTGTGCCCATGCCCAATCGGCCCGGCGATAAAGTGCGTTGGCGAGGACGCAGATTTCCTTTTCTTCAGTATTCTCACCACCAAAATAAGCCCCGGCTGCCAGAATACCGGCGAGTAAGAACGTGCTGTCAATTGTTGAGAGTTCGCAGTCCCACGCCCGTCGCCCCGTCTGCATGTCGAGGAAATGATAATAGAAGCCCTTATAGCCTGTCGCATCTGGCTCCGGTCCCTGGGGACTGTTCCAGAAGAAACGCAAGGTCGTCAACGTGCGTTCGACGGCGGCGCTGCGCGTCCAAAATCCGCGCTCCACGCCAACTGGGTAAGCGGCAAGCGCCAACCCCGTGGCAGCGATGCTGGCAGGCCAGTTCGCTGCGGTCTTGTCGACAATCAACCCATTTGCAGGGTTTGCCTCGTGGATGAAGTAGCCGAAGGAGTCGCGCTGCAGCTGCTCAAGTTCTGCATCCAAGTTTGAAGCGGCGCTCAGGGGATTGCTTCCGACACTTCTGTGAGTTTTCCATCCTTGAGTTTGAAGTGGAACTTGGCGTTGACCGGCGAAGACCACAGGGCCTTGTCTTTCAACTTGCGATGAAACGTTGGTACATCGACTGTCAACGTCGCCGCATAGGTGCCGTCGCCGAGAAGCGCAGTGTTATCCGCATAATGGAGGCCGCTGCTCCCCCACATCGGCGGCAGGGACATCGACATGGTCTTGCC
>JANONM010000212.1:0-6588 GCA_031420855.1 Hyphomicrobiales bacterium | reverse complement strand
CATTGGCAGCGAAATCGCCAAACGAAGACCAGCCATCATTGTCAGCAACGACTCCGCCAACCGCAACCTCTCCCGCGTCGTTGTCATTCCGCTGACCAGCAACATAGCAAAAGTCTACCCCGGCGAAGCACTCGTAAAACTTGGAAAACAAACCAGCAAAGCCATGACCGACCAGATCATGGCGGCAGACAAAAGCCGTTTGAAAGACCAATTGGGAACCGTTTCAAGGGCCGACATGGAATTGGTGGAGGATGCAATGCGTGTGCATTTGGGAATGGCGAAGTAAAGAAATTTTGCCTCAGTTGGACCCGGCTTATTTTACAAGAATCAATAGAACCAACTGCAAAAATTGTGGTTCGCCAATTTGTTGGCTTCGCAGACCCTAACCAATGCTTCGAGGCTCGCAGGGGCGAGTGCCTCAGCAAGGGTTCGGTGTTGTCTCAATTCTTGACAAAAAAGTATAATTATTATACCTTTTCACCATGTCTTGGCTGTTTGAATTCGACCACGCCAAAAGCGCCTCCAACAAGGACAAGCACGGCATTGATTTTTTTGAGGCGCAGGCGCTTTGGGCCGATGACGACATGGTGGTTGTTTCTGCGGAGATGTTTGATGGCGAGATCAGGTGGGCAGCGTTGGGAATGCACGAGGGAAAGAATTGGACTGCGTTCTTCACATGGCGAAATGAAATTGTTCGATTGTTTTCCGTAAGGCGGAGCAGGCAGAATGAAAAAGAACTCTATTACAGCAGACGAGATCGAAAAGAAATTTGACGATGGAGAAGAAGACATTCTCCAATATTTCGATCTCTCCACAGCCACGCGTCCCAACCAGGAACTCAAACGCGTCAACGTCGACTTCCCGTTATGGGTCGTGAACGGGCTTGACCGTGAGTCAGCGCGGCTTGGTGTGGCGCGGCAATCGTTGATCAAGATGTGGATTGCGGAGAAGTTGGACCAGGTTTCAAACGCGCCGCAATCTGCTTCGCCTCCGCCTCAACCGTCTCCGCCCGCAACCAGGGCTTGACTCGCGCGTACCAATAATCCCGGTTGCCCATATCACCCTCAATCCAGTGGGCCAACGCATGCACCAGATCATACTCAAACGTGCCCTCTGCTGTTTGGCAGATGGCGTGGGCTTTCTCCCAATCAGCACCCATTTTGAACGCGCCTTGTTTCAGCAACGCAAGGGCTTGCTGCGGTGGTGATTGCTTGTCTTTCATCATGCCTCCGATCCTACCACAAAAAACAAAAACCGCCGAATTGCTTCGGCGGTTCGTTTTTGTGCTGGCAGTGGCCGTCCCTATGCGGGCACAAATTTCAGGGCAACGCCGTTCATGCAATAGCGTTTGCCGGTGGGCTTTGGACCATCATCGAAGACATGACCCAGATGCCCGCCGCAGCGGCGGCAATGCACTTCGGTGCGGGAGGTAAACAATGTATCATCTTCTTTGGTTCCAATGGCATTGGGCAAGTGATCAAAAAAACTGGGCCAGCCTGTGCCAGAATCATATTTGGTGTCCGAAGCAAAGTTTGCAAGATCACAACCCGCACACGTAAACGTGCCTTTGCGGTGTTCTTCAAGCAACGCACTGGTGAAGCTGCGCTCCGTGGCTTCTTCGCGCAGGGTTGCGAATTGTTCCGCATTGAGGAGCTTTTTCCATTCCTCAGGCGATTTGGTAATTTCAAAAACCTCCTCAGCCGTAGACATGCGTGAAGCAATGGCAAGGCCGAAAAGCGAGACGGCGGAAAGGGCGAATAAGCGACGGTTCATGGAATTGTCCTCCTGTTGATGTCTCTATTACGCCAACGCCCGCAAAAAGTTTAATCACAAGCCATGGATATAACTCAAACAAACGTGATGATTTCTAAAACTTCTGTAATTTTCAAATGTCGGTCCTGCCGGAAACACTCGCCCCGGCATTTTTTTCCAGCCGCCTGAAAAGCCAGACTGCAAACACCGAAATACTGGCCACCGCCACGAGTGCAAAGGAAAAATCCGCCGCCACAAGATCCTCGCGCCCCGCCCACCACAACCTGGCATCCAGAATGAATGCGGCCAGCGCCACCCCCATGGCCAGTGAAAGTTGTTGCAACACAGTGTAGAAAGCATTGGCCTTGGCCATTACAGCATGGTCCACATCGGCATAAGCCAAGGTGTTAAGCGCCGAAAACTGCAGGGATCGCAGGAAACCCGCCACCAACAACACAACAAACATCACGGCATAGGGTGTCGTTGCCGAGAAGGAGCCTTGCACAGCAATAGCCACACAACACAACACGCTATTGACCATCAACAACTCACGGTAACCAAAATAGCGCACAATTCTGGCCACCGTGAACTTCATCGCCAAAGCACCCAAGGTGGAGGCAAATGTGACAAGTCCCGTTTCAAGGGCCGTGTAGCCAAAGCCCAGTTGCAAAAACAATGGTACCAGAAAAGGCGTGGCACCGATGGCGATACGAAACAGCGAACCGCCCAGAACGGAATGACGATAGGTGGGGATGCGAAACAATTTGAAATCAAGAATGGGGGATGGCACCCGGTGCGCGTGGAACCAATAGGCCACCAGCAGCATCAATCCGGCTGAAATCATGGCGATGATTTGCCATGCCTCAAACAAGCCTCGCCCCGCCACTGTCATGCCAAACACCGCCAAGGCAAGTCCGAAACCCGAGAGCAGAAATCCTTTGCAATCCAGTGGCGGAGAAATTTCCGCCTTCAAGTTCGGCATCAGCCAGGACGCCAAAGCGAAAGAAATCAGCCCGAATGGCAGGTTCATCCAGAAGATCCACCGCCAGTCATAAGTTGTTGTAATAAAGCCACCAATCGGCGGACCAATGACCGGACCGATGAGTGCGGGAATGGTCAGCCAGGCCATGGCGTCCAGCAGTTCGGATTTCTTCACCGAGCGCAAAACAATGATGCGGCCCACCGGAACCATCAGCGCACCGCCGACACCCTGTAATCCCCGCGACGCCACCAACCAGCCCAGGCTGTCAGCAAATCCGCAGGCCACCGAACCGATCGTGAACAGCACAATCGCCAGCCTGAAAATATGCTTGGCCCCAAACCTGTCAGCCAGCCAGCCGCTGATCGGCAGAAAAACCGTCAGACCCAAAAGATATGTCGTGAATGCCAGTTTCAATGAAACCGGACTGGTACCCAAATCTTTCGCAATGTCCGGCAGCGATGTGGCGATGATTGTTGAATCCATCTGCTCCATGAACAGGGCAGAGGCAATGACCAGCGGCAGGATTCGCGACGGTGTGGACATGCCGCTGGATTACCCATCACAGCAATGTGAGTCCATGATTTACGAGACATTAAATCTTGCGGGTTCAAATGCCGCCATGAGCCAAAAACCCGTCATCCGTCTGGCCGAACTGATCGGCGCACTCAGCCATGCCCTCGATCTCACGGAAGGCCAGCCGCGTGGCCATTGCATGCGCGTCTGCTGGATCGGCATGCAGATTGGCAAGGCGGTTAATTTTTCGCCGGAAGAACGTTCCGATCTCTACTATACACTGCTGCTGAAAGACCTCGGTTGCTCCAGCAATGCCGCGCGGATTTGCCAGCTCTATCTCGCCGATGATCTGGCCTTCAAGGCTGATTTCAAACTGATCGACGGCAGCCTGCCGCAGGCTTTGCGTTTTGTGCTTTCCCACACCGGCCTGCAAAGCGGCATGGCTGACCGCTTCCGCTCGATCATCAATATTCTGAAAAACGGCGGTGAAATCTCCCGTGAACTCATCGAAGCCCGCTGCCACAGAGGTGCCGAAATCGCCGCCATGATGCGGTTTTCACCCGCCGTATCCGAAGCCATCCAAAATCTGGATGAGCATTGGGATGGCAAAGGCAAACCGGAATGCCGCCGCGCCCGGGAAATTCCGGTGGCCTCGCAAATCGCCTTGATGGCCCAGGTCATCGACGTCTTTTATCAAGCTTCAGGCAAAGACGCCGCTATCCGCGAAATTCGTTCCCGCCACAACAGCTGGTTTGATCCAGACTTGGTGGATGTCTTTGAGGCGGTTGCCGACTTCCCGGAATTTTGGGACACCCTGACCAATCCTGATTTGGCCAGCAAGGTCTTGGCTTTGGAACCCGGTGACAAGCCCCGCGTCGCCGATGAAAAATATCTTGATGACATTGCCAAAGGCTTTGCGCTCGTCGTCGATAGCAAAAGCCCCTTCACGGCCGGCCACAGCCAGCGCGTTGCCTTGTTTGCCGATCTGATCGCCGAAGAATTGTCATACCCACCAGAGCGTCGCCGCTGGCTGCACCGCGCCGCCTTGCTCCACGATATCGGCAAACTCGCCATCAGCAATTCGATTTTGGACAAGCCCGCCAAACTGACCGACGACGAATTCGCCACCATCAAAACCCATGCCTCCCATTCCGAAGCCATCATCAAAGGTGTTCCAGCTTTTGCCGACATGGCAGGCATAGCTGGCGGACACCATGAGCGGCTGGATGGCAAAGGCTATCCCCGCGGCCTGACCGCCGAACAAATTCCTGAAGAAACCCGCATCGTCACCGTGGCAGATATTTTCGACGCCCTGACCGCCGACCGTCCTTACCGCAAGGCCATGGCGGTGTCACAAGCCTTCGCCATCATGGAAAAAGACTGCGGCACCGCTGTCGATCCAAAATGCTTCGCCGCCCTGAAATCCGCCCTGCAAAAAGCTGAATTGCCGATTGCGGCTTAGAGTATCGGGCGGTCAATTGTAGTGAATCACACTTTCGTTGTCGTCATTCCAAACGCACACGCAGCGCAGCGGAGTAAGCGATTTGGAACCCCGCTTTGAACGGGCAAAGCGGGGTTCCAAATCACTCGTTCCGCTGCGCTACACGCGCGTTTGGAATGACGCAACTTGGGAGCGCGATAGTGTGAACTGTCGTTTCGATTTAACAGTTTGCTGAAATTATTGAATTCAACCCAGGCAACCCTTCGAGGCTTGCAAGGGCGGGCCTCGAAGGATGCGCCAAGGTGATGGTGGATTTTTCAGCAGACCGTTAAGTCGCATTCCAGTCCACCAATTGCCGATACAACATCTTGTATTTTTTAAACCCGGCCTCATGCCGCTCGCCCTCTGCTGGGTCCGGTTCAAACACCCGGTCCACCACAACAAAATCCTGGGCGGCGTCCTGCAGCGAAGTAAACAGCCCAATCCCGGTGCCCGCCATCAGGGCCGCACCCAGCGCACCTGCATCACGCACCTTCATGCGCTTGATCGGTCGACCGAGAATGTCGGCACGAATTTGACACCACAGGTCAGACGCCGCTCCTCCACCCGAATGATTGAATGCAGCGGGCCGCAGACATGCCGAAGCTTCCAGACTTTCAACCACAAGCCTCGCCGAATAACCCACACCTTGAAGCACCGCCCGCGCCACCTCAGCCGCGCCCATGCCCGACGAAAGTCCCGACAATGAAGCCCGCGCCTTGACATCCCAAAGCGGTGCACGCTCGCCATCAAGATGCGGCAGAAAAATTGGCAACGGTTTTGAACTGTCGGCCTTGGCTGCCAGTTCTGAAATCTCTGCGGGCGTTCGTCCCAACAGTTTCGAAACCCACTCAACCGAAGCACCGCCCGATTGTGTCGGACCCGCATGCAAGACAATGCCTTCACATCTGGGAAAGGCAATAACACCTGGAACAGCTTCCTGGCGCGAAGACACGATGCCAAGAATTTCGCTGGTGCCGCTGAGATAAAGCCCTTGGCCTTCCTTGCTGACGCCGGCCCCGAACAAGCCGGACCAGGCATCCATGGCTCCGGTCACCATGGGTACACCCGCACAAGGCAACCCTTCACGGATATGGCCAATGACTTTTGTGAATGGCCGCAACCTCATCAACATCTCGCAGCAAATCAGCATGCTGGCCGTCACCGCTTTTGCCATGACTGCCGTCATGGCCATGGGTGATTTTGATCTCAGCGTCGGCTCCATGGCCAGCCTTGCGGGCATTGTTGCCGCCGTGACATTTCAACTGACAGGATCCGTTCCCCTCGGTATCGTGGCAGCCCTGTTGGTGGGCATTGCAGGGGGCGCAATGAATGGCTTCCTCGTCAGTTATCTCGGCATCTTGCCCTTCGTCGCCACATTGGGCACCCTGACGATTTTAAGTGGTACGGCTTTTCTGGCCAGCGGAGGCAAAACCATTTTCGGCGGCGATATTCCCGCCAGCTTTTCCGCCATCGCCAAAGGCGGCGTTCCCATCTGGCCCATCTGGTCATCAGTTGGTCAGGTTTTGATTTTACCGAACCTCACCATCATTGCCGCAATAACCCTCTTCCTCATCTGGTTCATCCTGCAGAAAATGGTCTTCGGCCGCCACGTCTATGCCATGGGCAGCAATGCCGAAGCCGCAAGATTGGCGGGCATCAATACGCGCCGCACCCGCCTCACAGCCTTTTGCATCACAGGTTTTGGCGCGGCCATTGCGGGCCTGATGTATGCCGCCCGCGTCGCCTCCGCCAATCCCACCCAAGGCAGCGGCCTGATGCTGGATGCCATCGCCGCCGTTTTCCTCGGCATGACCATCAGCCGCCACGGCGAACCACGGGTGGTCAACACATTGATCGG
>JANONM010000211.1:0-9254 GCA_031420855.1 Hyphomicrobiales bacterium | reverse complement strand
AACAGAGGCATTTTCCCAAGAGACCGATGAATTCGGCCAGCGCTGGCGGGTGGACATGTTGTTGACAAGACAAAACCGCCAGGCTGTGGTAAGAACGATCTGGATGTTAAGGCACCGCGAAACGTTCCCGCGCTTCGTCACTTGTTGGGTGCTCTAGGAGCAGTTTATGAAATCGACCCCAAAACTGAACGACGTCGTGGCACTTCTGGCAGATGTGCCAGAAGAAAATCTGGAACGTGGCCAGGTCGGAACTATTGTCGAAGTGTTGTCAGCAACCAGACTGCTCGTTGAGTTTTCTGACGATGCCGGAAGGGCCTATTCGATTGCACCCGTATCAGCGCCCAACCTCTTGGTATTACATTACGAAAAGGAAGTGGCGTAATTCTGCCAAGGCGGCCATTCATATGCAGTGGCCGGGAAAAATAACGGATCACCGAACAATCACATCCCCTACCCCACCACCCTGAAATTCGCAAACAACCCGGCATCTGACCGCTCTGCGATCAGGCTCTGTACCGCCCAGTCGCCGGGATTGTCGGCGATGCACAGGCATTTGGCGATTGTTTCGGCGGGGACGACCACGGTGTCGCGCCAGGATTGGCCGTCGGCGGCGATGCCGTTGAGTGAGAGCAGATGCCAGACGTGGCTGTGGATATGCAGGGGTTGTTCGAATTTGGTCTTGTTGTTGATTTCCAATATCAGGGTTTCGCCCTTTTGTGCCTCGAACACCGCAACACCACTGGGGCCTGCAATGCCATTCACCGCCCAGGCCAAACCGCGCTCCAGCATGGTGCGGAGATCAAGCGTCACATCGCCCACGCGTGCCGACACCAATCCGCCTTTCAGCCCGCCTTCAATCACAAGCGGAACGAGACGCGGGACAATGTTTGTGTCAACGACGGCGATGGGATTGCCTGGCAATTGAAAATCAATCGGCAGCGGCTTTGTGACTTCGGGCGGCACGACAATGAAAGCTGCCTCCACCGCATCGAGTTCCTGTTCAATAAACAGGGTAATGTCATCATAGGATTCAGTGACAATCAAATCGACGCGCTGGCCCGGGGCCAGAGCCAGCCCTTCATTGCCCAACAGGGTTGGTTTGATGGGTTGGCCGTCCTTCGAAACAATCACCAGTTCGGCGTTCTTGAACTGCACATTCATGGTGCGGGTATTGGCAACATTCAACAGACGCAGGCGAACGTAAGAACTGGCATCGACAACAATGCGGGGCTTCAGTTTGCCATTGACAGTGAACCAGTTGCCCAGACGGCCCTCGCCCGCTGCGGCTTCCAGATTGCCGAAATCCGGATCAATGACGCCATCATCGGAAAGTTTCCAGTCATCAAGAATGAGCGGCACATCATGAAAACCTGTGGGCGTCGCTTCGTCGACGATCAGCATGCCGACAAGTCCGAGTTCCCGCTGCCGCGAGGCTTTGACCAAGGGACCAAACCAATAGGTGCCTGCATCAGGCGGCGTGAAAACCACTTCTTCAGAAGACGTATTGCCAGACAACAAATGCACCGTCATCGCCGTGGACGGGCCACGCAAGCCAAAGAAGTGAAGGTAAAAATCTTCGTCCACTTCGTTGAACAAGCGAAAGCGAAATTCCTGGCCTTGCCTGGCCCGCAACAAAGGTAGCCCTTCGGCATTGCGTAAACGCCAGTGTCGGGTTTCAGGTGCGCCTGGTCCGAGCAATGCAGACGAGGTTTTTTCAGCCCGCAAATATTGCCCCTGATAAACAGCTTCATCAATGCCCGCGCGGGCCGGAAGCGAAAGGCCCGCAACCGCTGATGCCGCCAAAAAATCACGTCTTGAGATTCGCCGTTTCATGGCGGCACAGAATGCAGAACTTCAAGGCAATTTGGTGGAGGCCCTGTTGGCTGCCTGGTCAGTCCTTCACCGCATAGGTATTGCCATCCTCGGGGAATTTGCGGTTGCGTACATCATCGGCATACATGGCGATGGCGCTTTCGATGGCGGCACCGATTTTGCCGAATTCCTTGACAAAACGCGGCACCTTTGGGCTTAAACCCAACATGTCTTCCATGACAAGGATTTGCCCGTCACAGGCGGCAGATGCGCCAATGCCAATGGTGGGGATGGCGATCTCGGCCGTGATCTTGCGGGCCAAGGGTTCGGCCACCGCTTCCAACACCACCGCAAATGCCCCGGCTTCCGAGACAACGCGGGCATCTTCTTCGATAGCGGCCCACTGGGCCCGTTCGCGTCCCTGCGCCTTGAAGCCGCCCAACACGTTGACGGATTGCGGTGTCAAGCCCACATGGGCCATGACGGGGATGCCACGGTCGGTGAGGAATCGAATGGTCTCTGCCATGCGCCTGCCGCCTTCAAGCTTGATCGCCCCGCATTCGGTTTCCTTGATCACCTTCGCGGCATTGCGAAAAGCCTGCGCGGGGCTTTCCTCATAGGAACCAAACGGCATATCGACAACGATCAGCGATGACTTCGCACCGCGCATGACGGCGCGGCCGTGCAGGATCATCAGGTCAAGCGGCACCGGCAGGGTGGTTTCAAAACCATGCATGACCATGCCAAGCGAATCCCCGACCAGCAGGAAATCCACATACTTGTCGGCAATCGCTGCCGTGTGGGCATGATAAGCCGTCAGCGACACAATTGGTGCGCCACCCTTGCGGGCGGTGATATCAGGGGCGGTTTTGCGTTTCTGCGGCGTGTGTTGGGACATGCTGTCTTCTAGCTTGGGCTTACGGCGGAAGCAATTGCACCAGCGGTACGCCTGCGATGACCTGATGCAGTTGAGCGGCCACGCCATAAAGCGCGAGGCCAGCCAGAACTGACATAAGATTATGTCCCCGGCGCACTTCCGCAACAGCAGGATTTTGTCGCAACGCCAACACGACATGCATGACAGCAAAGAACGCCAGACCACCAAACAGGATGGTGGTTCTCACATCGCCATTGGCCAGCAAATGCCCCGTCGCCCAGAGCACGACAGCAAGCCCCATGGGAAAGCGTACAGCCTGCCGCCAGGATCCGCGAAACAGGAATATGCCCAGACAAACAAAACCCAAAAGGCTCAAGGCAAAATTGGCGTATCGTCCCCAAGTCGGCACATCATAGAGAAAGCTCACCTCGGCATGCCGAAATGCCCAGAAGGCGAAGACCAACAGGATGAGCGATGCAATGCCATAGACGGGACCATAGGCCTTGCCGAGCTGAGCAACGGCCTTGGCTTTGACAGCGGGCATGGCGGGCACCAGATGCAACAGGCCAAACAACAAAATCGCAACGACAAGCAGAATCATCATATCACCGGAATGTTGAGAACGTAGGGGTGAAAGCCAAACAGGAATATCAGATAGAGCACAACTCCCACAGCAAGACCACGCAGATCATGCAGCCCGTTGGGGGCAAATGCCGCTAGCGGTTTGCGTCGGCTGTTGACTGCGATATCGATGAGCGACAGGAGCAGGAACAAACCGAAGATAATGACAACTGCTTTCTCGCCATTGGCCAGCAAGTGACCCGTTGACCACAAAATCACGCCCCATGAAAACGGATGCCGCACATATTTGCGAAAGTAACCCTTGGTGCCGTTTGAAAATATCAGGATGAAGCCTGCGAGCACCAGCAACATGGTAAGATGGCGAAGCGTAAAAATCGGTTCATAGAAAATTTCCGACGCAGGCTCTGATCGCCCAGCCACATATCCCAACGCCAAGAATACCAGGCCAGACACTGAGACAAGGGAGTAAATGCCCTTGTAGGCATTTTCGCCCAAACGGCTTACCAGTTGTCTGCGCACTGACGGCACCAGCATCGGCAAGAGATGGCCACCGCCAAACAACAGCACACCAATCCACAATTTAACCATGTTTTGCCGATCCTCTCGAAATTGTTATAAATTGATCTAACAGCGTTAACGCCAATATACTCAGAGACCAAGCCGTGATATGGACACGCGCAACGGCAAATTGATTTTCCCTTGGAGGGGCCACCTATGAAACCAACACTTATTCTCGTCGGCGCCGACAAGGGCGGCGTGGGCAAAACCACAATGTCGCGCACCTTGCTCGATTATTTTGCCCGCAAGAACATTTTGACACGGGCCTTCGATACCGAAAATCCCCGGGGTTCGCTGCACCGCTTTTATCCCGCCATCACCGAAATCATCGATCTCGGCAACGTGGCGCACCAGATGAAGGTGCTGGACACCATGGAGTCGGCTGCCGTTCCCGTCACCGTCGTTGACTTGAAAGCCGGCAATCTTTCTTATTCGCTTGACCTGTTTGAGCGCATTGGCGTGCTCGAAGCCGCCCGCAATGGCATGTTCACATTGGGCCTGGTGCATGTCGTCGGACCTTCCATTGCGTCGCTGGATGAAATTGGTGAAATCGCAAAATATCTGCAGGGTGTTGAATATGTCGTGGCCCGCAATTCCATCAACGAAACCAATTTCTTTGAATGGGATGAGGCGACCTATCGCAAGTATTTCACCCAGATCAGCAAGACCCACGAAATCAGCATTCCGAAGCTGAACGAGATGGCTTACGAGCAAGTCGATGTGGCTGGCGTGACCTTCAAGGATTTCATTGACAATCGCGCCGCTGACGGCAGTGCTGGCAAGTTCTCTTTTGTGCTGCGCGGCTATGTGCGCAAGTGGTGCGCAGAAAATGACGAAGAATTCGCCCGCGTCAAGATGTTGCAAGACATCCTGGGCACTCGACATACCTGATAACCAGAGGGCAATGCGCCCGTGGCAATCGCCCCGACGATCTATATCGTTGCTTCCGACCAGCATCGTAACGGCAAGACATTGCTGGCACGATTGCTGGCGGATTATTTGCTGCTGGATGGCCGTGATCCTTTTCTGGTGGATACCGATGCCCCCGATGGACCCTTGCGAAATTATTTTCCGGGTCGCACGGCCCTTGCCGACTTTGCCACCATCAAGGGCCAGATGAAACTCTTCGACACCATCCTGGCTGCTCCCGGCCGAGACTATGTTGTTGATTTGCCGGTGCGACATCTCGAAAACTTTTTGGCGGCGGCGGCAGACCTGAATTTTTTTCAGGAATGCAAGAATCTTGAGTTCCGCGTGTTCTTTTTCTTTGTCGTGGATAACAGCTTCACATCCCTGAAAGCTGCCAAAGCGGTGCAGGCACTTGCCGGCATTGATTTGTTTGTGCCGGTTCACAACAAGCTGGTGCGCTCAACCTGGCCCGAGGAAGAGGGTTCCTTGACCATTCCCCTGCTCCCCGCAGCCATTGCCTCCGCCATCGGCAACAAACGCTTTTCCATCCGCAATTTTGTCCAGGGCGATGTTCAGGGACTGGATGAAGAGATGACCATGCAACTGCAGAACTTCCTCTACGAAGTGCTGAACAACCTGAGCAATCTTGAGCCTGTGCTGAGTTTGAAGAATTTGAAGATGTGAGCTGTGTGAGTTGTTGTGGCGAAGGGACCTCATCCGCCCCGTCGGGGCACCTTCTCCACGAAGGCGTGGAGAAGGGACAATGTTTGAGAGCTGTCCCTTCTCCACGCCTTCGTGGAGAAGGTGGCGCGAAGCGACGGATGAGGTCCCTTCCCTTCGCTCCGCCCTAACATTTCCCGCAGTCACCACGCAGTTCGATATTGGTCTTGTTGACAACAAAGCCGTCGGCCTTTGCCATTTCGTGCAATTTTCGGGCGACGCCGCCGTCACTGCGTTCCGAGACTTTGCCGCATTTCTCGCAGATCATGAAGACTGTTGCGGCGTGGCTGATGCAGGCGGGGTCCTGACAGGCAACAAAGGCGCTCAGGCTTTCAAGCCGGTGCACCCTGCCCTGCGCCACCAGTTTGTCCAACGCACGATAGACCTGCAGGGGTGCGCGAAAACCAACATCGCGCAATTGATTGAGCAGGGTGTAGGCACTCAAGGGAGCGTCTGATTTTTCCAGCACCTCAAGCACCAGCGACTGGTTGCGGGTGAGATCAAGCGATTGGGTTGCTTCGGTGGTCATGGCGCAGTTCCTTTCGACCAGATATTTTGCGGCACCAGCAAGCCAGCAATAAACAACAGGGCGGCGGCTGCCACGATCGACGGACCGGATGGCGTATCCCAGCGCAGGGATGCCAGCAATCCGCCGCTGACGGCCAAGACACCGGCGATCACCGATCCAAACGCCATGGCAACGGGCCCCCGCGACAAGCGCCGCGCCGCACTGGCTGGAATGATCAACATGGCGGTGATCAACAGCACGCCGACAATCTTGATCGACACCGCAACCACTGCCGCCAGCAACACCATCAGCAAAATGTCGTAGCGCACCGGATCATAACCTTCGGCAGCTGCTATCTCGCGGTTCACGGTGACGGCAAACAATGGTTTCCAGAAGGCCACCAACAAACCGGTCACCAGAATACCGCCAGCAAAAATCACGCCGATATCGGTTTTTGAAACGGCCAGCAGATCGCCGAACAACAGCCCATTGAGATCAACCCGGACCCAGGTCATGAAGGCCAGCGCCAACAAGCCTGTGGCCAATGCGCCATGGGAAAACACCCCGAGCAAGGCATCCGCCGAAAGCGCCACCCGCGTTTGCAAGGCCAGCATGGCGAGAGCTGCCGCGAGGGCCAGCACGAATACAGCCAATGTGATGTTGACCTGTAGCAGCAGCGCCAAGGCCACACCCAGCAGGGCCGCATGGGCCAAGGTGTCACCGAAATAGGAAAGTTTGCGCCATACGACAAAACAGCCCAGCGGTCCCGTTACAACAGCCATGGCCAGGCCCGCCAGCAGGGCACGGGTGAAAAAGTCATCAAGCATCATCGAAGCCTTTCAAGGCGTAGCGGCGCTCAGTCCCGGTTTCACCAAGATGATGGCCATCACCGGGATGGCAATGTTCCGTGATGCTGCCATCGGGATGCTGCACGCGGCCATCGGCCAGATGGCTGTGATCATGATGATGCTGGTAAATGGCAAGTGCCGCAGCGGCACGGTCACCAAACAGGTTGCGATATTCCGGGCTCTGGGCCACAAGTTCCGGCGTACCATGGCAACAGACGTGGCCATTCAGGCAGACCACCTGATCGGTGGCCGCCATGACCATATGAAGATCGTGGGAGATCATCAGAATGCCGCAGCCCAGCCTGTCACGCACATCCCTGATCAAATCATAAAGCGCAATCTCGCCACTGAAATCCACACCTTGTGCAGGCTCATCGAGCACCAGCAATTCGGGCAGGCGTGCAACGGCACGGGCCAGCAACACCCGTTGCAATTCGCCACCCGACAGATGCCGCACCTCACGCGGCAGCAATGCTGCAGCCCCCATCAAATCAAGCGCCTTGGTCATTTCCGCGATACTGAGTTTTTGCGTCAGCCCCATCAGGTCTTGCACGCGCAAAGGCAAAGCCCAATCCACCGCCATTTTCTGGGGCACATAGGCCGTGCGCAATCCGGCCCGCCGCCGGACACTGCCTTCGCTGCTGGCCACAATACCCAAGGCAAGCCGCGCCGTGGTGGATTTTCCTGAGCCATTGGGGCCAATCAGCGTGACGATCTCGCCGCTGCGGATCGAAAGATCAACCCCCCGCACCAGCCAGCGCCCGCCGCGCTGTAAGCCTGCACCCCGCAGGGTGACCAATGGGTCAGGAGTTTTGAGCACACCACACCTCAATCAAAAGCGCAAAATTCGATTTGACAATACTAGATGTTATACCATAACAAGTCGAGTGTAATGTTATTACATGACACCGACAGTTGAGGATGACGCGATGCTGCGACCTAAAAATTACCTGAGCTTGAGCCTTGTTGCGTTTGCGTCGCTTGTCATCTCAGCCTCTGCCGGAGCCGCGCCCCATGTCGTGACGTCGATCAAGCCCCTGCACTCACTGGTAGCTTCTGTCATGCAAGGTCTTGGCACGCCGGACCTGATCATTTCTGGCCAAGGCTCGCCCCACACCTACAGCATGAAACCCAGCGATGCGGAAAGCCTGCAACAGGCCGATGTGATATTCTGGATCGGTCCTGATCTGGAAAATTTTCTGGCAAAACCCATCGACTCACTTGGCAGCAACGCCAAAGTCGTTTCCCTGATGGAGCAGCCCGAACTCAAGAAATTGCCCCTGCGCGAAGGAAGTGGTTTTGGTCACGATGACCACGGCGACAGTGGCGAGACTTACCATGCGGAACATGACGCCCATATCTGGCTTGATCCTGACAATGCCAAACTGATGCTGGAAACTATCTCCAGAACGCTTGGGCAGGTTGATGCCGCCAATGCCACGACCTATCAAAAAAACGCCATGGCAGCCATGGCCGACATCGACAGATTGGACGCAAAACTGAAGGCAGAATTGGCACCGGTGCGAGGTCTGGGCTTCATCGTATTCCATGACGCCTATCATTACTTTGAAAATCATTATGGCCTTGCCGCATCGGGTGCCATTTCCATCAATCCTGAAAATCCACCGGGTGCAGCAGGCATTGCAGCCCTTCAGGCCAAACTGCGCCAGGACAAGATCAGTTGCGTTTTCGCCGAACCGCAATTTGACAACAAGCTGGTGACCTTGATTACCGAAGGCACCGAAACAAAATCAGCCACACTCGATCCCCTCGGCGTGAACCTTGCGAGTGGACCCGCCATGTATGGTGCGTTGCTGCAACAACTCGCCAACGCCTTCGTGGATTGTGCCAGCCCATGAACGGGTGTGCTCTTGCAGCGCACGCGCAGTCAGTTCACGGAAAAATTGTTCACAGATCGCGGTTGATGCGATAGGCATCGATAACCGACATGCCCCAGATGAAAACGCCGCCGATGTGGCGACCGATGAAGCTGGCCGATTCAGGCATGATTTTCGTGCTGATCCAGCCAAGGATGGTCATGAAAAAGATGAACATCAGCCCGCGTGGCGCTTGTCCAAGCCAGACATGACCTGCACCCGGTATCAGAGAGGCAACAAACAGCAAAATTGGCTTCTTACGTTGGGGCATGGTCGTGAATATCATTCCGCAATTTGATCAGTGTGTCCATGAGTTGGATTGCCAGATCGGCATTGACGATCGTCCCGGCAAAATTGGCCTCGCGAAAAACTCCATAGCGTGCCCGGTCACCTTCCGCGAGTTGCACAACGATGCGAAGGCCTTTTGGGGAAATCAAAAACTCTTTGCCCCGACCCCGGCGGAACATGTCGAGATGACGTGCCATCAGCGATACGACTGCACTGCTGGTGGCAACATCACTGCGGATCGTCGCTTGCTCCGGGAAGCCTTCAGGCAAGGCAAG
>JANONM010000210.1:0-1659 GCA_031420855.1 Hyphomicrobiales bacterium | reverse complement strand
CGAGATTGACCTTTCGGTGGCCGCCATCATTTCCCTGTCGTCCCTCGCCATGGGGCTTTGCGCTGGACTGGGTTTCGGGCCTGTGCCCCTCGCCTTCATCGGTATTGCGGTGGGTGCGGTTTGTGGGTTGTTCAATGGCTTGCTGGTCACCCGTTTGGGGCTTCCTTCCATCGTGGTGACCATTGGCACCATGTCACTGTTTCGCGGCATTGCCCAGGTTGTGCTCGGCGATCAGGCCGTCACCACTTATCCCGCCGGATTTTCAACTATTGGCCAGGGCTACCTGTTGAAGTGGCCCCCGGTTCCTTACTCATTCGCATTATTTTTACTGCTGGCTCTGGCCTTTGGGATTTTCCTTTCACAAACGGCAACCGGGCGCAGGCTCTATGCCATTGGCAACAATTCTGTGGCGGCGCAGTTTTCCGGCATCCGCGTTGACCGCATGAAGTTGATGTTGTTTGTGTTGACAGGGCTGATGGCGGGACTTGCGGCTTTTCTGCTGACCTCGCGCATTGGCTCGACGCGCCCCAACATTGCCTTGGGCTGGGAGCTTGAAATCATCACCATGGTAATCTTGGGTGGTGTCTCGATATCAGGCGGCATCGGCACCATTGGCGGTGTGGTGCTGGCGGTGTTTGTGCTGGGCTTTGCCACGCTTGCGCTCTCGCTGATCAATGTGCCGGGCATTGTCATCAGCGTGACCATTGGTTGCCTGTTGATTGTGTCGATTGCCTTGCCGATTGTACTGAGGCGAATACTCTAAGCCCTGACATCCACAACAACGCGGCCACGCACCTGGCCCTGCAGAATACTTGCGCCCAGTTTTGGCAGATCTGCCAAGGTTGCGGGAACGATCATGGTCTCCAGTTTATCTAATGGTAATAACTCAGCCAGTTTCGCCCAAGCCCGCATGCGGTCATCATAGGGCCGCATCACGCTATCGATACCCAGAATGTTGATGCCGCGCAGAAGAAACGGAATGACTGTTGCAGGCACGGCAGCACCTGCGGCCAATCCAACAGCGGCAACGCTCGCACCATATTTCAACTGTCCCAAAACCCGCGCCAACATGGTGCCACCCACGGCATCAATACAGCCTGCCCAGTTTTCAGATTCAAGCGGACGTTTGGTCGTTTCAGCAAGCGTCTCACGGGCGATGATCTGGCTGGCACCCAACGACTTCAGATAATCCGCTGTTTCTGGTCGCCCGGTAACGGCAGCAACTTCATAGCCAGACGCCGCAAGCAAAGCCACCGCGACGGAACCAACACCGCCCGATGCCCCTGTCACCAGTACCGGACCACTGCCGGGTTTCAAGCCGTGGCGCTCCAGCGATTGGATGGCGAACATCGAGGTGAGGCCTGCCGTGCCGATGGCCATGGCCTGCCGCGTGGTAAGTCCCTTCGGCAAGGGCACCAGCCAATCGGCGTTGACCCGAGCTTTTTCTGCATAGCCACCCCAATGGGATTCGCCCACACGCCAACCGGTGAGGATCACTTTGTCACCTTGATGATATCGTGGATCATCAGACGAATTTACGGTACCTGAAAAATCGATGCCCGGCACATGGGGATAAGTGCGCACCAAGCCGCCCCCTGCCCCAAGGCAAAGGCCATCCTTGTAATTCAGCGTGGAGTATTCAACATCAACAAGCACATT
>JANONM010000209.1:0-3568 GCA_031420855.1 Hyphomicrobiales bacterium | reverse complement strand
ATTTTTTTCGGAAGACGTGGCGGAAATCGCTATCGACATGCCCATGCGGGTTGAACGCGAACCTGGCCGAGCCGCCTATGACAAAGGTGCGATGCGCATTGCAGAAGTTTTGCAACGTGGCCAGGATGTCGTGATGCTTTGCGAAGGTGATCCGTTTTTCTATGGCAGTTTCATGTATGTGTTTGAACGGCTGTCGCCACGCTTCACAACTGTTGTGGTCCCCGGTGTCACATCCATAACAGCATCAGCGGCGGTGATCGGCAAGCCCCTGGCGGAACGCGACGAGATTCTGAAAGTCTTGCCCGCAACCATGGATGAAAAACGCATGCGGCAGGAACTCGCAACAACCCACGCTGCCGCCATCATCAAAGTCGGCCGGCATTTTGCGAAAATAAAACGCGTGCTTGCGGCACTCAAAATGCTGGAACAGGCGACCGCCATCGAACACGCAACGAAAGACAATCAAACCATTCGTGATGTCGCAGATATATCTGAATCCGCCTTGCCGTACTTCACGACTATCATTGTGAGAACCTGAACACCTTGGGACCTGCCATTTTCATATTGGGGCCATCCGCCCTGCCGCTCGCACAAACCATCAAGGCCAAGATTGGCGGCAAGATTCACGGCCCGGCCCAAGTCGAGGGCGTGGATGAAATTTATGACAAAGCCAAAGCCGCAATCGCCTACGCTTTTCAAAACCAACAACCGGTCATCGGTGTGTGCGCGTCTGCCATTCTGATTCGTGCTGTGGCACCATACCTTCGCAACAAGTTGACCGAAGCGCCCGTGATTGCGGTGGCCGAAGATGGTTCCTCGGTCGTGCCACTGCTAGGAGGCCATCATGGCGCAAACAAACTGTCGCTGGAGCTTGCAACAGTTGTAAAGGGCCACGCCGCGATCACCACGGCAAGTGATGTGATTTTTGGCAATGCCTATGACGAATTCGCCAGTGGCCTCACCCTCGCCAATCCTGAAGACGTAAAATCCGCCAGCGCCGCGAGATTGCGCGGCGAAGACGTTGAACGCCTGGTGACAATTCACGACGTGAAAGGCAACAGTCGCAAAATCGTCTACCACCCCGCCACCCTGGCCATCGGCATAGGCTGTGAACGCGGCACTTCGGTTGAGGAAGTAAAGGAGTTGATCCGCTCAACCTTTGCGGCCCATAATCTCTCAACGCATGCCATCGCCGTCTATGCCTCAATTGATTTGAAAGAAGACGAAGCGGCATTGTTTGGGCTGTTTGACGTGGTTTATTTTTCGGCCGCAGAACTGAACGCACAAAGTCCTCGCATCGCCACACCCTCAATTTACGTGGCAGATACGGTTGGCACGCCGAGTGTTGCGGAGGCTGCGGCACTTGCGGCCGCTGGTGACGAGGCCACGCTGATTGTTGCAAAAACCAGAAGCAAACGCGCCACCATCGCTATTGCCGAAGCTCCAGAACCGATTTTGCATCCGGCTGGAAAACGCCGTGGAAAAGTTTCAGTTGTCGGCATCGGTCCCGGCACCCGCATGATGCGCAGTCCGCAGGTTACATTTGAACTGGCCATGGCCAGTGATTGGGTTGGCTACGATCTCTATCTCGATTTGGCCGCAGACTTGCACACTGATCAAATCCAACATCGCTTCCCTTTGGGGGGTGAAGAAGCCCGCTGCCGCCACGCCATTGCATTGGCCAAACAAGGCAAGGCCGTCGCCCTGGTGTGCTCTGGGGATGCCGCGATCTATGCCATGGCAGCCTTGGTCTATGAACTGATCGACCGGGAACCCTGCCGCATCGCCGTCGAAGTGCATCCCGGCATTTCTGCTTTTCAACTGGCATCGGCAAAAGCTGGTGCCATGATCGGGCATGATTTCTGCTGCATTTCGCTGTCAGACTTGCTCACGCCATGGGAAACAATTGAAAATCGCATCAAAGCCGCCGCCATGGGAGATTTCGTCATCTCGTTTTACAATCCCCGCTCGCTGAAGCGCACCGATCAGATCATCAAGGCCTTTGAAATTCTCAAACCCCATCGCACCCCGGACACGCCTGTCGTCCTCGCGTCAAACCTTGGACGGCCCGAAGAAAACGTCCGTGTACTGAGATTTGCAGACTTCAATCCAACTGATGTCGACATGCTCACCCTCGTCATGGTGGGCTCCAGCCAATCCAGATCAATCATCCGCAGCGATGGCAAGACCTATGCCTATACACCGCGCGGTTATGCCAAAAAGATGAACCTCCCATGACCGTACATTTTATAGGCGCTGGTCCCGGTGCTGCCGATCTCATTACGGTGCGTGGATTGAAGCTCATCCAAAAATGCCAGATGTGCCTCTATGCCGGTTCACTGGTGCCCGAGGAAATCGTCAAGGCAGCGCCGGATGGTGCGACTGTCATCGACACGGCCCCCTTGCATCTGGATCAGATCATTGCCCATATGGTCACTGCCCACGCCAATGGTCATGACGTTGCAAGGGTCCATTCCGGCGATCCATCAATCTATGGCGCAACGGCTGAACAGATGCGAAAGCTCGATGCGTTGAATATTCCCTATGACGTAACTCCCGGCGTGCCAGCCTTTGCCGCCGCCGCAGCAGCATTGAAAGCCGAGTTGACCCTGCCCGAAGTTTCGCAGTCGGTGATCATTACCCGCACCACCATGCAGGCCTCCGCCATGCCGGAGGGCGAGGCACTGGAAAAACTCGGGGCTTCCAAAGCCACACTTGCCATTCACCTTTCCATTCGCAACCTTGCCCATATTGAGCGGGCCCTGTCGCCGCACTATGGCCCAGATTGTCCCGTTGTTGTGGCCTACCGCGTGACTTGGCCCGATGAACAATTCATCCACGGCACGCTCGCAACCATTGGCAAAAAAGTCCGCGCTGCAAAACTTACGCGCACAGCCCTGGTGCTGGTCGGCCATGTCTTCGGCCACACAACTTTCCGCGATTCAGCGCTCTATGATGCTGCCCACGAACACGTCTTGCGCAACCGCAAAACCCGCAAGAAGGCCAAAGCAGTTTAACCTTTCCTACAAGCTTCCCTGCCAAACCTCTGGCAGGAGAACTCCGCCATGTCATCGCCTGCCCCATCACCCGCTACAGAATTGGAAAACTTGATTCAGCAAGCCTTGGCTGCCATCGCCGTACCACATCCTGAACCCGCCGAATCCGAAACCGATGTCAGCATGCGCGAACGGTTCTTTGAAATTCTGCCGCTGATCCTGGCCAATCTCTATGGCAAGACACCGGTGGCAGCCCCCCTGTTTGACCGCACCACGTTTATGCGCGTGATCGTCGGCATGGACGACAATGACAGCGGCAAACTGGCAATCCGCACCGAAGACTTTATCAGGCTGGAAGGCCTCGCCCGCCAACAGGATGGTGCCAAAGCCTACTTCCTCACCAGGCCATCACTCGCCGTCATGTCCACGCTGACATCCCATGGCACACTGGGCGAAGTGCTGGAAAAAGTTTTGCGCTACTATGCAGCCGGCGTGCCTGCCAACAACCTGCGTCGCATCACCCGCAATCTCGGTTCCTATTACATCACCCGCATGGCGCGGAGTTAAATCAG
>JANONM010000208.1:0-3461 GCA_031420855.1 Hyphomicrobiales bacterium | reverse complement strand
TTCGCACACTTCAATGAAGGGCGTGTAGGGCATGACCATGGCACAGGTGTGGGTGACTTTTTCCAATTGCTCATAGACCCGCTTCATCACCAGGGGATGACGATGGCCAGTATTGACCACGGCAATGCCGCCGCCGAAATCAATATAGCGGTTGCCTTCAATATCCCAGATTTCGGAGTTCTCGGCCCGGTCCGCCATCACGGGCACCCCCATGCCAATGCCACGCGACACGGCGCGTGAGCGGCGTTCCACCCATTCCTTGTTGGATGCAATGGGGGCTGTGATGGGTGCGTTCATGATGGTCTCCTCCGGCAATCAATAGCAGGATAGACCAGACAAAAGCCAGCCAGCAACGATAATTGCACATGGCACTTGACCAATCCAACACAAAGGGTTTCAGTTGCGGTTGATTTGGCGAAAGTGAAACAAGCCCCCATGCAATTGATTTCGTTAAGTGCTGTCGCAACATTCTGTGCCTGCCCGGCTGTTTCGATCCCAGGCGGCCTTGCCAAATCGGGACTGCCAAAGCGGTTCCTTGTCAGGTGGAATCACAACATTACCACCACTTCGTCATCCCCGCGAAGGCGGGGAACCAACTTTCCACCAGTTCGGTGCGTTGATAGTTGGATTCCCGCCTGCGCGGGAATGACGTTATTTTGGGAACCAAATCAAACTAAACTGGAACCGCTCCAATTGGACTGCAGATCGTTTGCCCTGAACGTCAGGAAGCAAAACTTTCAGGAACTTTAAAATATGTCGAAGACGTCTTGGAACTCACACCCATCAACTCTCTCCCAAACTGACCGCAGCCCATGACCTTTGTTTCACACCTCCGCGTTTTCGAACCGCACCCCGATATCGTGGCGTTTTATGATGGCCGGGTGGAGGGACAGAGTTTTGCCGATGTTCACAACTGGGTTGATGATGGTGCACTGTCTCTCGGCATTGCCAGTTATGCCATCATCCGCGGCCATGAAGCCGTCGTCTATGACACCCATGTCTCCGTTCCCCATGGGATATTCATCCGCGAGACTCTGGCCGAACGCGGCGTCACAAAATTTACCGTTGTCTTGAGCCACTGGCATCTCGATCATGTGGCGGGCACCCAAGCCTTTGCCGATTGCAGCATCATTGCCAATCGCCGCACCTTTGATCACTTGCGCAAACACCAAAAGGCCATCGAAGCGGGAACCCATCACGGACCTCCTGCCATCAATCCCCTGGTTCTGCCCGACAGGATGTTCGATGGCCAGATGACACTCATGCTGGGCGACATGGAAGTGCACCTCATCGAAGCCAATATTCACAGCGATGATGCGACAGTGATCTGGCTGCCTTCACGCGGCGTTTTGTTGGCAGGTGACACCATGGAAGACACCATAACCTATGTCGGCGAGCCTGGGAATTTTGACGCCCATTTGCAGGATCTGGATCGGCTGTACGCATTGGATCCCGCATTTATCCTGCCCAATCATGGCGATCCGGATGTCATCGCGGCAGGCGGCTACGACAAATCTTTGGTCAAGGCGCAACAACAATATATCCGTATTCTCAAGCGCTGTGCCCATGACGAAATTTTGTGCAAACAACCCTTGACCGACTTGATTGCGGGTCCCCTGGGTCGAGGCTGGGTCCATATGTTTGATCCCTATGAAGCGATACACCGGCAAAACATCATGCGGGTCTTGAAAATGGCACAGCAATGAATTCTGAAATCAACTGGCATGAACAGCAGTATAATCCCCGCGTCACGGTGGCCAACGCTGCCGCCATCATTCCGGCATGGCGCAAGCGGGCCATGGCCACCCGCGAAAAACATCCACCCCACGGTGACATCAAATATGGCCCGCATCCCCGCGAAAACCTGGATTTGTTCCGTGTACGGAATGCCTGGGGTACAGTCGTCTATATCCATGGCGGTTATTGGCGCATGTTGTCAAAACTTGAGACGTCATGGATCGCCGACGGATTTTTGGGGCAGGGCCTGAATGTTGCCCTGATCAACTATCCGCTTTGTCCGGATGTCTCGTTGGCCCAGATCAGGCAAAGTTGCGTCCGGGCCTTCGCCTGGTTGTGGACGCACGTACTTTCAGAAACCGAGCGGCAAAGAATTGTGGTTACGGGTCATTCGGCGGGCGGTCATCTTGCGGCCCATCATCTCACGGTGGATTGGCGGCAATACAATCTGCCGGATAATCCCTTTGTCGGCGTATTGCCTGTATCGGGTATTTTTGATGTTGCGCCGCTGATCCATACCTCGATGAACAGCGATATTCGGTTGACGCAGGAGGCAGCACTTCATCTCAACCTGATGACGGCAAGCTTGCGGTGTCATGGTAAACTGGTTTTTGCCGTGGGTGCCGATGAGCCGCCGGAATTCCATCGCCAGTCCCACGATCAGGCCAAGGCCTGGGCCTCCCTGCAGCCCCGCGTATTGGGCCTGCCCGACAAGAATCATTTTACCGTTATCGATAGCCTGGCCGACCCGCAAGGCATCCTGAACCGTGAGATTATCAACATGCTGGGGCGTTGACGCCCCAGACATTGCATCATGCCGTGAGGTCCACTAAACAACTTTATAACAACAAACCAAGGGCAGGGAATAGAACATGTCAAACCTCACACTGGCCAGCCGCGTCTGGCCTGCATCATCGTCAAATCTTTTGCGCAACGTGGTTCTGGCAATTGCCGGAAGCCTGTTGGTCGCCGCCGCCGCCCAGATCACCATTCCCGGCTGGCCAGTTCCCTTCACCTTGCAAACCCTTGCCGTGCTTGCCATTGGTGCCGCCTATGGTTCACGGCTCGGTGCTGCAACTTTGGGGCTTTATGCACTTGAAGGTGCCGTTGGATTGCCATTTTTTGCGGGCGGCAAGTCCGGCCTGTTTGATGGCAAATTGGACTATCTGCTGCCTGCCAGTTCCATGGGTTATGTTTTGGGCTTTATTCTTGCAGCATGGCTTGTCGGCAAGCTGGTTGAATCGGGCTGGGCCAACAGCTGGTTGAAGCGCGCCATTGCAGCCCTTGCCGGAGCTGTGCTGCTCTACGTTCCAGGCCTCATCTGGCTTGCCATCTGGGCCAGCAAAACCGGGGTCGTGCCCGATGGCCAAACCGCTGTGGGTGCTGCCTTGGCCTGGGGGCTTTACCCCTTCGTTTTGAGCGATGCGGTCAAGGCCCTGATTGCCGGTCTCGGTGTGCCAGCCTTGGCAAATCTGTTTAGAAAATAAGCTTCAGCAATAAAATTCTGCCAAAAACCATCTTTAAATCGACCTGAAAGGCGCATGAATTTTGGCATGCGCCTTTTTTCGTCAAGGCCTTGATTTTGAGTCGATTTAGACTTTCTCACACCCCGGTATTCGCAACTGTTAGTTGATATGTCGCAACTAGTGTTTGACACAATGTTAACCAGTCATTAACCATTCATCTGCATTTACGAATCGTTAACTAAATGTCTCCCGGGCGAC
>JANONM010000207.1:0-3504 GCA_031420855.1 Hyphomicrobiales bacterium | reverse complement strand
GGTGATTTTGACATCACAGCGACAGTGACGATCAGGAAAGACACGTGTCACATTGCCATCGAAAGCCCTCCACAGATTCCCTATTTCATCAACTCCTATGAGGGCAATTCGCATTCCGGCGTTTATCTCGGCCTGATGATGTTTGCGGCTTTGCCGCCACCATACAATGAGGGGCTGTATCGTTGCGTGAGTTTGGACTTTGGGCCGAAGGGCACGATCTGCAATGCGGCAGAACCCGCACCGCACATGAACTGCACAACAACGCCGATGGAGACGTTGACCGACGCTGTGCGCCTGGCGTTTGAAAAAGCCATGCCGTCGAAAGTCGCCGCAAGTTGGGGCCATGCCAATGGTTTGAACATCGCAGGCTGGGACACGCGCAGCAACGAAGAATATGTGACAATGGTGTTGGCAACAATCATCTCAGGCGGCGGTGCCACGCCACAGCAGGATGGCTGGCATGCGGTGGGGCCGGAGTGTTGTTTTGGGGCCTTGACGTCTGGCGATGTGGAATTGCTGGAATATTCCTATCCGATCATCATTCACAAGTATGGCTTGATGACGGATAGTGGCGGGGCCGGAAAATTCCGTGGCGGTTCGGGCACGGCCTGGGAAGTGGAACCACTTGACAGGGACATGCTGTGCATCGGCTTTGGTGAGGGACGGCGCATCCCCGCCATGGGGGCGGCAGGTGCTGTGTCCAAGATGGTCGACAGCAAAGTCGGCCGCGTGCAGTTCAAGCGCGATGGAAAAACCGAGGTCGTGCGCACCAACATCATGGAACACATAAAGCCGGGCCAAACCATAACCAACATGAATCCGGGCGGCGGGGGTTATGGCAATCCGCATGAGCGGCCGATTGAGAAGGTGGTTTCGGATGTGAAAAACGGTCTCGTGTCGGTGGAGGGTGCGCGTGAAGACTATGGTGTTGTAATGAATGCAGCGCTGCAGGTTGACACCGGAGCCACCGCAGCATTGAGGGGGACCTGAGATGCGCAGCGAATATCGTTTGGGCATTGATGCTGGCGGAACTTTCACCGATTTCGTGGTGGCAGACCGCAAGTCCGGCAAGGTGAAATTGTTCAAGGCGCTGTCAACACCAACAGACCCCACCAAGGCGATTGAAAATGGTTTGAAACTGATTGCTGAAGATTTCGGAAAATCACCGACAGAGATCGTCTCGAACTGTGATCTCTGCATTAACGGTACAACGGTGGGATTGAACGCGCTCATCACCCATCGTGGCGGCAAGACTGGATTGATTTGCACAGCAGGCCACGAGGACTCGATTGAAATCCGCAATGGCCACAAGGAAGATGGTTTTCGCTACGATCCGGAATATCCGGCAGCCACCATGTTGGTACCGCGCTATTTGCGGCGGGGCGTGCGAGAGCGGGTGATCTCTGATGGTTCAATCCGCACACCGATGGAAGAGGCCGATGTGCGTGCAGCCTGTGACTTGTTTTTGAAAGAAGGTGTTGAAACGGTTGCGATTTCCTTCGTTTGGTCTGTGCTCAACACCAAACACGAACGCCGCGCAGCTGAGATTGTTCGTGAGATGATGCCGAACGCCATTCTCACAGTGGGTAGCGAACTCTATCCGCAAATCCGCGAATATACGCGCACCTCAACGGCCGTCGTGAATGCCTATCTTGCACCCGTGCTGCGCCGCTATGTGAGTGCCGTCGACGCGTATTTCAAATCGCTGGGAGCGCGGCAGCCTGTCCGCTATTTCCAATCCAATGGTGGTTTGGCCATTGGTACCGTGATGAGTGACCGTTCTGTCTATGCCATCAACTCGGGTCCGGCGTCGGCACCACAAGCCGGGCTTTTTGTCTGTGCGCCTTTCAAAAAGAAAAATGTCATTACCCTCGACATGGGGGGCACATCATTTGACATTACGCTGACGAAAGACGGCCAGACCAATCTCAACAAGAACATCGACTTCCTGCGCTACCGCATCGGCGTTCCGATGATCCAGGTCGAAACACTTGGCGCTGGCGGTGGTTCGATTGGCTGGATTGATACACACGGCATTTTGCAGGTGGGACCACAATCCGCAGGTTCTGAACCGGGTCCTGCCTGTTATGGCACGGGTGGCAAGGAGCCCACCACGTCTGACGCCAATCTGGTGCTGGGCTATCTCAACCCGGATGGCTTGCTTGGCGGCAAGCTGCCGCTTGATCTCGACAAAGCCAAGACGTCCTTGAAGAAAGTGGCGGATCAACTGGGCCTGTCGCTGGAACGTGCTGCCTATGGCATGTACACCATCGTCAACAACAACATGGTCAACGGCATTCGCCGTGTTTCGGTGGAGCGTGGCTATGACCCCCGTGACTTCGTGTTGGTGGGTGCTGGTGGTGCAACAGCCGCACACATCTGCGCACTGGCCCGCGAGATGGGCATCAACACCGTGATCCTGCCCAAGCTCGCCTCAGGCCTTTGCGCCTTTGGGCAGATCATCTCTGATGTGAAATACAACTACATGGCCACGTCGCCCGCGCGGCTCGACAATGTGGCTGCTTGCAAAAAACTCGACAAACTGTTCGATGAAGTGGAAAAACAAGGCGTCAGGCATCTTGAAGCTGATGGTTTTGCCAAGCGGGACATCGCTGTCAAACGTTCGATGGACATGCGTTATGTCGGTCAGGTGCATGAATGCACAGTTGATATTGGCACGTTCGACATCAATGAAAAATCCATTGGGAAAGTGAAAGACGCTTTCCACAAGCGGCACGAGGAGCTTTATACTTATTGCGAACGTCACAATGCGGTTGAAGTCGTCAATATTGAATCGACCGTCTATGGCCGCATCGAAAAGCCGAAGCTGCCGAAGTATGGCAAGGGCCCGGCGGTACAAACTGCACTGAAAGGGTATCGCAAGGCGATTTTTGATGCGTCAGGCAAGTCCACCAAGACGCCAATTTATGATGGCGAATTGATCGGGGCGGGTGCGAAGATCGTAGGGCCTGCCATTATTGAAGAGGTGACGACGACGATTGTGATTGAGCCGGGATGGATTTCTGTGCTGGATGTGTCGGGTTCCTATGTAATTACGCGAAAAAGGTAAAACCCTGTGACATTTCGGCCAGACACTACCATAGATTGCCCAATTTCCAGACAGGTTGCATAGTTCCATGGTTTTTGCTTTCATTCCCGGACAATTTTTCCTGCACCCTGAGCCGGGTGGCAAAAACAACAAGCTGATACTTCCAGCTGTAAGGATTGACGTTCTCCAATGGTTTGGCGGACGCGGACAAGCAACGAGATGACTGCAGTGGCATCGATCTTTCGTCTTGAGAACGTCACCAAAACATTTGGTGATACTGTTGCGCTTGACAGCATCAACCTTGCCGTTGACCGGAATGAATACGTGTCGCTGTTGGGACCGAGTGGGTCTGGCAAAACCGTGTTGTTGCGAACCATTGCGGGTTTTGATGTACCCGATCAGGGCCGCATCGAAGTGATGGGCCGGGATGTCACACACCTGCCGGCGCATTTGCG
>JANONM010000206.1:0-4129 GCA_031420855.1 Hyphomicrobiales bacterium | reverse complement strand
CCAGACCAGCCGCGCCCGGTGGTCAGACGGCAAAAATCCGTCGAGATCAACAGCCCGCATGGCAATCTGGCGGCGCTCGGGCCGCAACACCCGCGCCTCGCCCTGTCCGGACAACGGCCGTTCAGGCTTGTCAACTTCAGGAAGATCTTCAAACAACCCGTCGCGGCCCATCATCATCTCCATATATTCTGTATACGGATGATCATGCCACAAATCCCGCTGGCCGAAAAGCCAAAAAACTCACAGCCTCTCAGGGTGAGCGAGTTTACAGGTCTCCCTCATGCTGAGGAGCGAGCCCTTGCGAGCCTCGAAGCACGCACACCTATTTATCCCTCACCACTGTCTGCTCCTGCACCCCCAGCCCATCAATGCCAATCCGCATCTTGTCGCCGGGTTTCAGGAAGCGTTGGGGTTTCATGCCCATGCCGACGCCGGGTGGGGTGCCTGTGGTGATGATGTCGCCTGGCATCAGGGTGAAGAACTCGGAGAGATGGGCCACGATGTGGGCCACGCTGTACACCATGGTCTTGGTGTTGCCGTCCTGCACGCGCTTGCCGTTGAGTTCGAGCCAGAGGTGCAGATTTTGCGGGTTCTTGATTTCGTCTGCGGTGACCAGCCAAGGGCCGACGGGGCCGAAGCTGTCGTAGCTTTTGCCCTTGGTCCATTGGCCGGAACGTTCTGTCTGGAAGGCGCGTTCGGACAGGTCGTTGATGGTGCAATAACCGGCGACATGTTGCAACGCGTCTTTCTTCTTGATGTTCTTGGCTCTGGTGCCGATGATGACGCCGAGTTCGACTTCCCAGTCGGATTTCTTCGACTTTGGCGGAATGGTTACGGTGTCGTTGGGGCCGGACAGGCAGCTGACCTGCTTGGTGAAAACGATGGGCTCTGGCGGCACCGTTGAACCCGACTCTGCCGCGTGATCAGAATAGTTCAAACCAATGGCGATGAATTTTTGCGGATTGGCGATACAAGAACCGATGCGCGGGTTGCCGCGCACCAGTGGCAGCTTGTCGATTTTCACCTTGCGCAATTTGTCCAGTGCCTTCGGGCCAATGGCGCTGCCGTCAAGTTCCGGAATGACGGATGAGAGATCGCGGATGCGGCCTTCGCTGTCGAGAATGCCGGGTTTTTCTTTGCCGATGGGGCCGTAACGCAGGAGTTTCATTTCTTTCGAACTTTCTGTGGAGGTGGAATGGTGAACGTGGGTGCTGGCATCAGAAGGGCGTCAGGCGAAATATCGTTCACCGCGCGAAGGCCTGCAAGGCCCATGGTGACACCTCACTTTTCTCCAGGGCTGAATGTTGGCAATGTCGCAGTTCTGCCGTCAGCATGTCAAGCCGCTACACTCCCATCTCCACCGCAACCTTGCCCAGCCCGCCAAAATCGCCTTCAATCCGGTCTCCTGCGGTGATTGCCATCGGCACAAGACAGGTGCCAGTGGTTGCGGTTTGTCCGGCTTTCATGCCGATGCCCAGTTGTGACAGTTCATTGGCAAGCCATGTCATGGCGATGCGCGGGCTGCCCAGCACATTGGCGCCAAGTCCTTGCCACTCGCCCTTGCCAGGAATGCGTCCCAGCGGTGCGAAAGCTGCGAGGTCCATGTTTCGCCAGATGTCAGGTGCTGCATCGCCAATGGCCAGCCAATGGCCGCAGGCATTGTCGGCGATCAGGGCAAGCTCTCCCACGCTTTCGAAACGGTTGTAGCGGCTGTCTGGAATTTCGATGGCCGGATGCAGCGAGGCCACGGCGGCGAATACTTCGTCCTCGGTGTAGATGCTCTGGCGTGGCGGAAGATCGGCGGACAGTTTGAAGGCAAACTCCACCTCGGCGACTTTCATGTGATTGCCAGCGAAGGGAATTGTATCGCCTGAACTCACCACACGTTCTGCAATGTAGCGGCCTGCAAGCGGACCAGAAACGCCGATGTGTTTTTGTCCCGCAACGCTCGTGGCCGCAATTTTCCAGCCCCAAAGCAGACTGGCTGATTGCTGTTCCATGACAGCCTGCACCACATAGGCCTCTGCCTTGCTGCGCGGCTGCAAATCCATCGGCAGATTTTCGCAGCGCGTTTCGTCACGCCAATGCTTGAGCAGGAAATCGGAACATGCGCGAGGGTCTTTCATGGGGGGACTATAGGCCAACTCATTCAACAATTGAAGATCTGGAAAACCGGCTCTCGGCGGGCGCGGTTCGCGGCACTGGATCAAGCCCAAGGCCGCCGCATGGGGGCCTCAGTCACATCCGTGAAATTTTCTCTCCCCATCATGAAACCTTTGGAGCCGCTGGACATTATTGCCCCATGGCCACGATGCAGTGAGCCGGAATTTTAACCCCTGACATGTGCAGACTGCTGCAGCCTTGCTGCTTCAGCTGAAGGAGATTGACATGAATTTAAGAACTTTGGCCGCGATGACGGCAATTGCATTGCTATCGACATCACCTGGTGCTTTTGCGCAATCAATGGAAGGTGTCGATCCAGGTTGTGTGATGAAAGACGCAAGCGGAGCCGATAAAGTGGATATGGCAAAGTGTCCCGACGGCAAGACCATGAAGCTGGATGGCGCCGCTGCAACAACTCCGGTTGATCCAGCCGCTCCGGCGACTGACACGGCTGCAGCTACCGCCGTCACAACCGATACGACAGCGACAACTTCGGTAATCGTTCCAGTTGAATCGCTCGCGGGCACCACCCTGATTACCGCCAGTGACTTCACCGGCAAGCGGATTTATTCCAAGGCCGGTGACGATATTGGTGAGGTAAATGACGTGATACTCTCCGCTGATGGCAAGGTTTCAGCTGTCATCCTCGGCGTTGGCGGCTTCCTCGGCATGGGTGAAAAAGATGTGCTCGTGGCGATGCGCAGCATTGACATGCAACGTGATGGCGACACTCTGAAGCTTGTTGTCGATGCAACCAAGGAAATTTTGACCAGCGCCCCAACCTTTGATCGCAGCAAGCGCACCTATATGGTTAACTGACCAATCCGACCAACAAAAACGCGGGCTCCCACCGGAACCCGCGTTTGAATTTTATCCGGTGATTATATAATTACCCAGCCTCAGCCGGAGCCGCTTCCTGCTTCGCCGTCAGATCTTCGCCCGTCGCCTGGTCCACAACCTTCATCGAAAGCCTGATCTTGCCTTCGCAGGTGTCGTTGACTTCCGGTTCCGACACAACGCGAATGGTGTAAGGGAAGGCCGCAGCTGATGGCGCAGCACCGGATGGATGTAAGATTGTCATTCAACTCCTAGCGATGGCATAAATGCCAACATGAGAGCGGAGCTGTTGCTCCGCTCGAAGGATGTGTTGTCGGATGGTGCAATTGTCGAGATGGTGCTTTGGTTGCTGCCTGAACCTGTGTCGGGCTTTACGCACAGCTACAAATACAGGCTGTTCTATGGGCGTGACGGCAAGCGGAACGTGGGCTTCGCCCATGAAAAGCCAAACGGCGACCATTGCCATCTTGACGGAATCGAACGGCTATATCGTTTCACTGATGTGGATAACCTGATCGAAGATTTCATGCGCGAAATGAACGACAGGAGAGAATTGAAATGACCGAAGCCATCATTCGCATTGCCTCAGGTGATGACGCGTTGCTGAAACAATCAGCCGCGCGCTTCAAAAAGGCGTGGTTCTCCGGCAAGCCCCAACCCGCCGTCTTCACCTTCAGCACCCCCGCCCAACTCTTCTCCGTCATCAGCCCCAAACGCTGGGAACTGATTGAACGCCTGCAACATATCGGCCCAAGCACCATCCGGGGACTGGCCCGCGAACTCGACCGCGATATAAAGCGGGTGCACGATTATGTGACCGTTCTGATGGAGTGGGGGATTGTGGAGCGGGATGAGGACGGGTTGGTGCATGTGCCCTACAGCGTGATCCATGCGGCGTTTGATTTGAAGGCGGTGGCGTGAGTGACAGTTTCTTCGAAAAGGGAAGCGTCCCCAATTCCTCGAGAAAAGGGAAGCGTCCCCAATTTCTCGTATATCGGATATTTCGAAGTAAATGTCGGTGTGGCTTCAATTAGTTTGAGCACAACATCAACCGCCTTGAGGCTGCGTCAGGCACTCGCCGGTATTCCCACGGTTATGTTTGGGCCAGGAAGCAACATTCGAGCAGCGC
>JANONM010000205.1:0-1626 GCA_031420855.1 Hyphomicrobiales bacterium | reverse complement strand
GTTCTTTAGCAATGCGAGTCCGCCGCCTGCGGCGGCTTCGGGGGAGGCGTTGAGGATGGAGGGGGAGCCGCTGGTGCCGCTCTGACGTCCGTCACCGACGCAGGGGAGGGAGCGGATGCCGCGTTCGAGCAAGTAATTGGGCGCACGCATGTTCACCACTTCGGCAGCACCTGGATAGCCCAAGGGACCAACGCCGCGGATGAACAGGATGGTGTTTTCATCGACGTCCAACGCCTTGTTGTCGATGTTGGCGTGGTAATCCTCCGGGCCATCAAACACGATGGCTTTGGCTTCGAAGGCGTTGGGGTCTTTCGGGTTGGCGAGATAGCGCAGGCGGAACTCTTCGGAGATCACACTCGTTTTCATGATGGCTGAATCGAAGAGATTGCCTGTCAGCATCTTGAAGCCCGCATGTTTCTTGATCGGGTCATTGAACTCCTTGATCACCTTGCGGTTCCAGGAGAACTTGCCCTTGTTGTTCTCGCCAATGGTTTTGCCATTGACGGTGATGCAGTCCTCGTGGATTTTTCCGGCGGCAATCAATTCGGCGATGACAGCGGGAACGGCACCGGCGCGGTGGAAATCTTCGCCCAAGTATTCACCGGCGGGCTGCATGTTCACCAGCAACGGCAAATCCAGTCCCTGCTTTTCCCAATCGATGACGTCAAGCTCCACGCCGAGGTGGCGGGCAATGGCGTTCAGGTGGTTGGGCGCGTTGGTGGAGCCGCCGATGGCGGTGTTGACGGCAATGGCATTCTCGAAGGCTTCGCGCGTCATGATCTTTGAGGGTGTGAGATCTTCGTGCACCATCTCGACGATGCGCTTTCCGGTTTCGTAAGCCATCTGGCCGCGCTCGCGATAGGGGGCGGGGATGACGGCATTGTAGGGCAGACACATGCCCAGCGCTTCGGTGAGCGAGTTCATGGTGGAAGCCGTGCCCATGGTGTTGCAATAGCCGGTCGATGGGGCCGACGAGGCCACGAGATCAATGAAGCCCTTGTAGTCAAGCTCACCTGTCGCAAGTTTTTCACGTGCCAGCCAGACAATGGTACCAGAGCCGGTGCGCTGGCCCTTGTAGTCGCCGTTGAGCATCGGGCCGGAGGAGAGTGCAATGGCCGGAAGGTCCATCGTTGCCGCCCCCATGAGACAGGCCGGTGTGGTATTGTCGCAACCGACGGTGAGCACAACACCATCCAGCGGATAGCCATGCAACACTTCAACCAGCGAGAGATAGGCGAGGTTGCGGTCAAGCGAGGCGGTGGGCCGCTTCAGGGTTTCCTGGATCGGGTGGATGGGAAATTCCAGCGGCACACCACCGCCTGCAATGATGCCGTCGCGCACCCGCTTGACCAATTCCAGGTGAACGCGGTTGCAGGGTGCAATGTCGGAACCTGTCTGGGCAATGCCGATGATCGGCTTGCCGCCTTGCAATTCACCCATGGTGAAACCGTAATTCAACTGCCGCTCCAGATAGAGCGCCGTCATGTCGGCGTTATCCGGATTGTCGAACCAGTATTGCGAACGGAATTTTAGCTTGGCGGGCGTTTTGGACATGGCTGCGAACCTCAAATTGAATTGTCATACAAAAGATAGCGCGGCGAAGCGGAGGCGTCCAATGGTTTGAGA
>JANONM010000204.1:0-7613 GCA_031420855.1 Hyphomicrobiales bacterium | reverse complement strand
GTGGGTTGACGGTGCCATCGCCGGTTCGGGCGACGTTGCCCGCCCCATCATCATCTCGCGCATTCTCGGTGGCAACCCCATGGGTGCCACACAGTTGAACCCAGGAAAAGACGCTGACGAACTGATTGCTGCTGGTCTTCTCGAAGACATCACCGATGTTGCAACGGCTGGTGACTGGGCTCACATTTTGCGTCCAGCATCTCAGCTAGAGGGCTGCACCAAGGATGGCAAAGTTTATTGTGTTCCAGTGAACTTGCATTCTAACCAGTGGATGTGGACCAATCGCAAAGTATTCACCGATGCTGGTTTAGAACCTCCGCAGAACTGGGATGAATTTGTGGCCGCTGCTCCGAAGCTTCAAGCCAAGGGCATTCAGCCTTTGTCGATGGCTCAGGGGTGGCCCGTTGGCCTGATGGTGAACGACGTTGTTGTGGCAGTAGCTGGCGTTGACAATTTCGTCAAGGTTTACAAGGATCGTGACATGGCACTTGCCAGCGGACCCGAGTTTGCAAAGGTGTTTGATGCTCTTGCAGCGGTTCGCCAATATGCGCCAGCTGACAAATTGGTTCCCCAGTGGAACGAAGCTGTTGCACTGGTTATCCAGGGCAAAGCCGGGGCCAACATCATGGGTGACTGGGCGGGTGGCGAATTCGCTGTTGCCAATCTTGTTGCTGGCAAGGATTATGACTGTCTGCCAGGTCTGGGTATGACCCCAGTTTTAGATACTGGCGGTGACGTGTTCTACTTCCCAAAGAACAAAGATCCTAAAGTAACCGAAGCTCAAAAGAAGATGGCCGCAACTTTGGTCACCAAAGAAGTGCAAGTTGCATTCAACCTGAAAAAGGGTTCGCTGCCGATGCGCGCTGACGTGGACTTGGCTGCCGCCAACGATTGCATGAAGAAGGGTCTCGCAATTCTTGACCATTCCAAAGCCGTATTCCCGAGCCCTATCCAAATGATTGATCGTGACTCGATCAACCAGATCAACGACGTGGTCACTGCATTCATGGCCGATCCTGCCATGACGGCAGCTGATGCACAGGCCAAGTTCGCTGAAATCATCAAGAACGCGCCGAAGTAAGTCGAGCTTCATTGCGACATTGCAGCGCTTCCCCCTTCATCGTGGGGAGTGCTGCAACTTCATTTATGAATATTCATGCGCATGCTTCGTGGAACCTTCGGATGATTGATCATCGCCGACTGTAGTGTCTATGGCGGCTGCCGCGTCGAGAGTGAAGTCAGGGAATGGCCACAACTTCCTTAAATCCGCGCTATGTCTTCACGCGAGATCGCATTCCAGCGGTTGTTGTTTATTCATTTGCCACAGCAATCGCCGCCATTCTGGGCCTTCTGGCCTATGACGTGTTTGGGCGCTCGGGTTGGTTTGTCAATGTCAAAGGCCAAGCTGGTGGATTTGCCCTATACGCTGACATTGTATTTTTCACGTTGAAGCTTTTGGCTTTGGTCGCCATCGTTTATGCCGCTGCCCATTTCGGCAAACGCGCCCTGCAGGGCAGCTTTGAAACATCAAGTTTGCCACGCCGCACCCGTGATACGACTTTTGCAATTGCAGTGGTTGCAGCTTTTCTTCTGGGCTTCGGCTGGACCCCTTGGACGGTGTTCAGTGGCGTTGTCGGTGCGACATTTTTCATTGTGCTGGCAGGCATTGCACTCACGTTGCTTGATATTCCGTTTCGCAAATTCAGCAGCAAACTGATTTACCTGGCGGCAATTTTCGCACTGTTCCTGCTCGTCATGAATTTGTCTGGGTCTGCTGCTTTTCTCGGTTCATCCTTTCCTTCAGTGCTTGGCCTGTTGTCTATCGTCGTTCCCTTGAGCCTTGTGCCGTGGATTGCACCCTACGAAAACCAGCAATCAAAATTTGGCTCACTCGCCATGATCTTGATTGCCTTGTTTGTATTTGTGGGGGGCACGCTGTGGGTGGTGCTGTTCTCCTTCACCTCCATGAAAGTGCTGCCACTGTTCACACCAGGGGAATGGTGGGAGAAGTTCATCGGCGTTGCCAACTACACCCGTCTGTTCAATACCAGCCGCTGGATGGACTGTCCGGCGCTTAGCGAAATTGGCACCGCGGCATGGCGGCTTAAATGTTCGGGTTCATTCCCCAACGTCGTCACCTACGCCATCTGCTTCATAACGGTTGTCATGGTACTGGGCTTCTTGATTGCTGTGTTGATGGACCAGAAAATCCGCGCAGAAGGCGTGTTCCGCACCATTTACCTTTATCCTTTCGCGCTGTCATTCATCGTCACCGGCCACGTCTGGGCCTGGATATTCTCGCCTGAATATGGCCTGCAAAAGGCTGTGCGGGGAATGGGCTGGGAAAGCTTTTCCTTTGGCTGGATCGCCGACCAGAAAATGGTGATGTATGCCATCGTCATCGCTGGCGTTTGGCAGGGCACGGGCTTTGTCATGGCGCTCATGCTCGCAGGGCTTCGCGGCATTGATGAGGAAATCTGGAAAGCCGCGAGGATCGACGGTATTCCAACCTGGCGGACTTATCTGCAAATCGTCTTGCCGATGATGAAGCCGGTGTTGGTGACAACCTTCGTGTTTGTGGCCTCAGGCGCAATCCGGATTTACGATTTGGTGCTGGCCATCACGGACGGCGGCCCCGGCGTTTCGTCCGACGTGCCGTCGCGTTACATCTATCAAAACTTTACCGCCAATCTGGGCCAGTCGCTGGCGGCATCAACAGTCATGCTGCTGTCCATGGCCGTCATCCTGATCCCATGGATCCGGCTGGAGTTTGGCAAGAAGGGACAATGACCATGAGCACCGAAGCAACCCTGTATCAAGGCCCCTCTGGCCCAAAACCCAAGAAGTTTCTCACCCTGCCGCGGGCTATCGTCTATGGCGTATTGATCCTGTGTTGTGTATTCTTCCTGTTTCCACTTTACATCATGGTCATCACCTCGCTGAAAGACCTTGATGCCATTCGCGAAGGCAACCTGTTCACACCATCGAACAATTTGACAATTGCGCCCTGGATCAAAGCCTGGAGTCAGGCTTGCACCGGGCTTTATTGTGAAGGTATCAAGCCTGGATTTATCAACTCGCTTAAAATCACGGTCCCCTCAGTGGTTGTGTCCATCGCAGTGGCCTGCGTCACTGGTTATTCCCTGGCCAACTGGCCCTTCAAATATTCGGAAGCCTTCTTCACCATTTTGTTGCTGGCCAGTTTCATTCCCTATGTCGTCATGCTGTACCCCATCGTCATCATCACCCGCTGGCTCGGCATATTTTCCACCTTGCCTGCTGTGGTCTTGGTGCACACCATATTCGGCTTGCCGCTTCTCACGCTATTGTTCCGAAACTACTTCGCCTCACTGCCCCAGGAATTGTTCAAGGCGGCGCGGGTTGATGGTGCAGGCTATTGGCGCATATTGTTTCAGGTCTTTCTGCCCATGGCCGCGCCGATCATGACGGTTGCCGTGATCTTGCAAGTCACCGGCATCTGGAATGATTTCCTTTTCGGTGTGATTTACGCAGGCCCCACCAATTATCCCATGACGGTGCAACTCAACAACATCGTCAACACGGGGCAGGGCGTCAAAGAATACAACGTCGATATGGCGGCGACGATCTTGACGGGGCTTGTGCCGCTCGCCATTTACTTTTTCTCCGGCAAGTATTTCGTGCGCGGCATTGCGGCCGGCGCTGTGAAGGGTTGATGCAATGAACATGCATGCAAAAATTGCCAGTCCATCGGTTTCAGTGCGCGGCCTGGCCCAAAGCTATGGTGCCCTGCAGGTTTTGAAATCGCTTGATCTGGATATTGCCGATGGCGAATTCATTGTATTGCTGGGGCCATCAGGCTGCGGCAAGTCCACACTGCTGAACTGCATTGCCGGCTTGCTGGAACCCACCCATGGTCAAGTCTTCATCAAGGGCAAAAACGTGACGTGGGAAGAACCCAAGGATCGCGGCATCGGCATGGTGTTCCAGTCCTATGCGCTTTACCCGCAAATGACGGTGGAAAAAAACCTGTCCTTTGGTCTGCGTGTGTCCGGCATGGACAAGGCTGAAATTGAAAAGCGTGTGGCCCGCGCTTCAGAAATCCTGCAGATACAACCGTTGCTGGATCGCAAACCATCACAATTATCGGGGGGGCAACGTCAACGTGTCGCTATCGGCCGTGCGCTGGTGCGGGACGTTGACGTCTTCCTGTTTGATGAACCCCTGTCAAACCTCGATGCCAAACTGCGGGCTGAGCTTCGCGTGGAAATCAAGCGCCTGCACCAGACGCTTGGCAACACCATGATCTATGTCACCCATGACCAGATCGAAGCTTTGACATTGGCTGATCGCGTGGCGGTGATGCGCGGTGGCACCATACAACAACTGGATGCGCCCCAGACGATTTATAACAAGCCAAACAATCTTTATGTGGCGGGCTTCATTGGCTCCCCATCAATGAACTTTCTTAAAGGCAATATCGAAGGTGCAGGTGCCAAGGCCGCCTTTAAACTCGGCACGCTCAGCATTCCCTTGAAGTCATATCTTGCCGATGCACCCTTGAGTGCCAAGGCCGCCACACTGGGGGTTCGCCCCGAGCATATCCGCGTCAATGGCGGCGCTGAAGAAGGGGCCACCGCAGAATATCCAGCCATCGTCGACATCGTGGAGCCCATGGGTGCCGACACCTTGATCTGGCTCAAGGTTGAAGGCCAAACCATTTCCGCCCGCGTTGAATCGAACGAAAGTTTTGTGCCGGGCCAAAAAGTAAAAGTCCGCTTCCGTATCAACCTTGCGTCGATTTTCGACGAAGTGACGACAGATCGGATGTAATCTTGTTCATGTTTGCCCCACACGCCGTCATCCCCGCGAAGGCGGGGACCCAACTTCCGGCTTCCACGCTGGCTAAAGTTGGGTCCCCGCCTTCGCGGGGTTGACGGTGGAGGTGAAGTGCCATGTCCAGCACAATCAATCTCCACGGCGTTTGGAAACTCCGATGCGAAGCGCGCAACATCGAAGTGGATTACCACGTCCCCGGAGACGTGCATTCCGCCCTGATCGCCGCAGGCCAAATCCCGCATCCCTACAAAGGCACCAATGAAATTGCGGTGCGCTGGGTGGCGGATGAGGAATGGGTGGCAGTCAAGGAGTTTGATCTCGAGAAGATTGAAGACGGCGAGTACTATCTCGACATCGACTATCTCGACACCGTCGCCACAGTGAAGGTGAATGGCGTTGAGATATTAAAGGCGGAAAACTGTTTCCGCCGCTATCGGCCTGATGTGACAAAGGCGTTGAAAGCCGGACTCAATGTTGTTGAAGTGCTCCTGCACTCCAACACCAAGACCGCCAATGAAAAACAGGCAGCGCAACCGTTTCCCATTCCCTACAGCGTCAGCAACAATCCGATTCCCAACGGCAATATGCTCAGGAAGCCCCAGTGTCATTTCGGCTGGGACTGGAACTTGGCAATTGTGCCATTTGGCCTCTGCGGCAGCATTTCGATTGAGACTGCTCCGATTGTTGACGCCGCAATTGTTCAGCAGACACATCATGCAGATGGCACTGTCGAAGTTCATGTCAATGTGGATCATCCCAGCATCATCAATTTCAATGGTGAAAGCAAAGAAGCAACGTCTGCAAGCTTTTTGATCGTGCGACCAAAACTGTGGTGGCCTTCGGGACACGGCATGCAGCATCTCTATGAGTTGCGCATCAGGTGTGGCGGCAAGACACTTGTTCGCCAGATTGGCCTTCGCAAAATGGAACTCGTTACCGACAAAGACCAGATCGGGTCTCGCTTTGCTTTCAAAGTGAATGATCGTGAAATCTTTTGCAAAGGTGCCAACTGGATTCCGGCGGATGCGCTTCCATCCAACGCAACACCTGCATTGACACGCAAGCTCTTGCAAGCGGCCAAAGATGCCAACATGAACATGATCCGTGTTTGGGGTGGCGGTTACTACGAAAAGGATTTCTTCTACGATATCTGCGATGAGTTGGGCTTGTTGGTGTGGCAGGACTTTATGTTCTCCTGCTCGCTTTATCCTTCGACGCCAGAGTTTCTCGATGAGGTGCGCAACGAAGCCGAATATCAGGTAATGCGGCTCCAGCACCACGCCTGCCTGGCACTGTGGTGTGGCGACAACGAATTGCTTGGTGCGCTCACGTGGTTCGAAGAGTCGCGCAATAACCGTGACCGCTACTTGGTGAATTACGATCGGCTCAATCGCACGCTGGAAGAGACTGTCGAACGCGCCGACCCCAACGCCATCTGGTGGCCGTCTTCACCCTCTCCCGGCATTCTCGATTTCGGTGACACTTGGCACGATGACTCCAAGGGCGATATGCACTTCTGGTCAGTCTGGCATGAAGGCCGGGACTTTGAGCACTACTATGATGTAAAGCCGCGCTTCTGCTCGGAGTTCGGGTTTCAATCCTTTCCCAGCTTGCGCCTGATCAAGGAATTTGCCGAAAGCCCAGAAGACCTCAACATCTCCTCCGCGGTGATGGAGCATCACCAGCGCAACAAGGGTGGCAATGCGCGGATTGCTGAAACCATGTTCCGCAATTTCCGCTTCCCGATGGATTTCGGCAACTTCGTTTACCTCTCCCAAGTCCAGCACGGCCTCGCCATGAAAATGGCGGTGGAATATTGGCGCTCCCTCAAACCCCATTGCATGGGCACGCTCTATTGGCAGCTCAATGACACCTGGCCTGTGGCATCATGGTCCGGACTTGATCATGGCGGTTCGTGGAAGCTGATGCACTACATGGCGAGAGCATTCTATGCGCCGGTCTTGGTGACAGCGCGAAAGGCCGGAGATGAATTCATCATCTCCGCCGTTCATGATTTGCCAACCACGTTTGAGACCCAGATTGACATTGAATCCATTTCAGTAAACGGTGTCAGAACAAAGCTTTATGGAAAGAATGTAAAGCTTTCTGGCAACGGCGAAGAAATCACGCGACTGGACAGGCGTGCACTCGGCAACCATAGCATTCTGTTTGTAAACTGGACGGACGAACACGGCATCAAGCGCCGCAGCCATGCCGCACCCGTTCCCTACAAGCATTTGCTCTTGCCCAATCCAGGTCTTACAACATCGATCACCAAAAATGTCGAAACGCTTTCAGTCACCATCTCCGCAAAACACTTGGCGCTCTATGTCGCACTTGAATGTGACGTGGCAGGCCACTTCTCCGAAAATGCCTTTGATCTTTTGGCAGATGAGAGCATCACGATCACTTTTACACCTGACAATCCATCCGACATTTCGCGCGCCAAAGACACGCTTGTCATCCGCGATCTCTATTCATCATCTCACACAACAACTTGAAAAAAGGGGAGGCCACCCAATGCCACAACGTCTTTCATTCCAGCTCTATTCCGCCAGAAACTTCCAGCCCTGGGATGGCATTATCGCGATGCTGGCCAAGTCTGGCTACACGGAAGTGGAAGGCTTTGGCGGCGCCTATGGCTCGCCCGGTGCCTTCTATGACGAGCCGGAAAAATTCCGTGAGCTTCTCGACAAGCACGGCCTCACCATGCCATCGGGACACTTCTTCCCCATCGACATGTTCGAGAAGGAAAAAAAGCGCGTGTTGCACATCGCCAAGACCCTTGGCATGCG
>JANONM010000203.1:0-6451 GCA_031420855.1 Hyphomicrobiales bacterium | reverse complement strand
CCCTGAAAATCAATCCAAAAAGACCGTCATGGCCCGCCTGAAGCGGGCCATGACGGTTAGGAGCGGAGAGGGCGGCCCTTAAAGCCGCCCTCAACTCTTGATATACTTGATGTAACCACCCTTGGTCATTTCGTCGGTGGTGTAGGTCTGCGCCTGGGCGAGTGCCTCATCTGCCGTCATCTGGCCAGCAAGTGCGGCCGAGAACAGTTCACCAACCTTCGTCCCAATACCTGCGAACTCAGGAATGGCCACAAACTGAACGCCTGTGTAGGGAACCGGCTTTGCAGTTGGCTTGGTTGGGTCAGCTGCATTCATCGACGCGAGTGTCATCGCGGCAAACGGCACTTTCTGGTATTCAGGGTTCGCATAAAGCGAAGTCCGTGTACCTGGAGGCACGTTGGCCCAGCCCAACTTCGAAGCCACAAATTCCGTGTAGTGCTTGGAGGTTGCCCAGCCGACGAATTTCTGGGCAGCATCTACCTTTTGCGAACCGGCAGGAATGGCGAGTGCCCAAGCCCACAACCAGTTTGCGCGTTTGCCAAATCCCTTGTCGGGAGCCATGGTGAAGCCGGTTTGGTCAGCCACTTTGCTGGCATCTTTATTAAGGACATGGGAACCAGCAGATGTTGCGTCTGCCCACATGCCACACTTGCCAGACTGGAACAGGGCCAGGTTTTCCGAGAAGCCGTTGCCCGAAGCACCTTCAGGGCCTGCTTCCTTCATGATGGCGAGATAGGTGTTGAGCGTCTCTTTCCATTCGGGTGAATCAAACTGTGGCTTCCAGTTTTCATCAAACCAACGGGCACCGAACGAATTGGCCATGGTTGTCAGGAACGCCATGTTTTCGCCCCAGCCGGCCTTGCCGCGCAGGCAAATGCCGTTCACGCCATTGGCGCGGTCGGTCATCTTCCTGGCAGCATCCAGGATGAAGTCCCATGTCGGGGTTTCCGGCATCGTGAGCCCTGCCTTCTCCATCAGGTCCTTTCGGTACATGACGAATGAAGATTCACCGTAAAATGGCGCAGCATAGAGCGTGCCGCCTGAGGAGAGGCCAGCGGTTACCGCAGGCAAAATGTCAGCCGGATCATCAACGCCCGAAAGCGGGACGAGCCAGCCCTTGGCACCCCAAATCGGCGTTTCATACATGCCAATGGTGATCACGTCATACTGTCCACCCTTGGTGGAAATATCCGTCGTCACCTTCTGGCGAAGATCGTTTTCTTCGAGCGTCACCCAGTTCAACTTGATGTCTGGATTGGCAGCCGTAAAGTCATCCGTCATCTTTTGCATGGTGATCATGTCGCCGTTGTTCACGGTGGCGATTGTCAGTGTGGTTTCTGCCAGCGCCGTGGTCGAAAGTGCGGCAAGGGCAAATGCGCCCAAGACACCTGTTACAATTTTCTTCATTCAAATCCTCCCAAGAGATCGCATGGGCTTTTGCCCACGTCACGAGAGGAAGTCACAACTGTTAGGCTGAAGAGTCAAGTTACATTCGTCGTTGCGTTGCAATATTTTCTCTGAGCAATTGCAGTAACCGATTGTAATAAAGTGCTTTAAATTGATATATGCAAATGCTCATTAAGATAGCAATTGCTCAGACATGGCTTCGCTTGTGATCAAACTGTTGATCAATTTCCCGCGCAAGGCACCCAGAATCGCCCTGTACCGGCCCGGTGCCATGGCAACCCCAATGACCCGGCGTTTGGCGGGTACTTCCAGTGGAACGCCCAAAACCCGGTCGTTGATCATGCCTTCGATGAGCCTTCCCTCAACATCGAAACTCCAGCCGATGATTTCGCCCACGGCCCCCAGCCGCACCATGGCCCGCAATTCATCTGGCCTGACAAAACCATCGCGCAGCAAGGCAGATTTGTCGTCCATGGTGCCAATGCCGACAAAAGTAACATCAGCGAGTGCCGCCAGATCCCTGACATTGCGCAGGGATTTCTGGGTGACCAGCAGGTTTCTTTCATGCACCGTTGCCGCAATCACCGGGAATGGCATGGGATAGTGGGGCGCGCCCACACGATCACCCACACGGCTCGCCACATCAAATACCGTGGCCGAGCCATCCGGCGCGATGTTGCCAACCAGTGAAACGATTTTGTGTTGCGGGCAATCCATCGGACTGATCTGTTCGGAAACCGCCCGCAACGTCCGCCCCGTGCCAAGCGCCAGAATAACCGGATGTTGTGAAACCAGATAGCGTTCCATTTCCGTTGCAGCAGCTTCGATGATTCCCAAAGTCTCCGACGTTGATGTGGGATCACTCGGCACCACTTCGCAGCTTTCAAGACCAAAAGTGTTTTTCAGGCGGTCAGACAATTCTAGGCAACGACCGAGCGGATGATCAAAGCGGACTTTGATCAAGCGTTCGGTGACGGCAAGCGAAACCAGCCGCTGGGCGGTTTGGCGTGACACGCCGAGCTTGCGGGCAATTTCGTCCTGCGTGTTGCCGGCAATATAATAAAGCCAGCCAGCCCGCGCAGCCTCATCAAGTTTTTCATTGTCCGGTTCTGTTTTGCGCACCACTTGTCCCTGCCCTTGTTGGCAAACCTAGCGAGCATTGCTTAAACCGCAAAGTCCAATTTCCTGCAATGCTGAATGCAGCGCTCTGGCATTGGCCATGCTGCGGTGAGCCATCAACCCTGACGGCAACTGATAGCCCGCTCTGATGTGGGAGCCGCCCGCAAAATGCCAGACCACGGCACCTGATGCGAGGCCTGCCCTGACGCCCATTTCGCTATCTTCAATGATCAGGCTGCGCTCAGGTGTGGCACCCATAGAATTGATGGCCAACAGGAATAAATCTGGTGCAGGCTTCCCGTGCAGCACTTGCGAAGCCGTAAAGCTGCGCCCTTCAAAAAACCGGGTGAGTGAGGCTTTCAACAGGGACGCGGCAAGGCGTTGCGGGCTGCTGCTGGTCGCCAGACAAATCGGCACCTTGAGCGATTTGATCACGGCTTCAATGCCGGGCATCACCTCAAGATGTTTCTCGATCTGCACCAGCAACCGGTCACGGTAGCGCATTTGAAAATCATCGGGAATGTTGCGGCCAAATCGTTTGGATGCCCGTGCCGCAGCACTTGCAAAACTGCGGCCCAGAAAATCCTCCCGGAAAATCGCATCGGTGATCGGCAGTCCGATTTCTTCCATCATGCCCATCAACACGCCGGCACTCAGCATTTCGCTGTCGACCAGCACACCGTCGCAATCAAAAATCACAAGGTCAAAAGCTGTGTCCATGCCGGGCATCATCTAGCACAGGTTTTGCGCAGGCTCTCCCGCCAGAAAACGTCGCACCTCTTCAGCCGCAAGGCCCGCTGCATAGGTGACGGTGCGTACCGAAGCTCCCGCGATATGCGGTGTCAGCGTTACATTGGGCAATTGCAGCAGCGGCCAATCAGAGGGCACCGGTTCAATGGCAAAGGTCTCCAGCATGGCACCGCGCAGATGGCCTGAAGCCAACACGGTGTAAAGTGCATCATAGTCAACCAGGGGACCACGAGCCGTGTTGACCAACGTGGCGTCGGGCTTCATCTTGCGCAAGGTGTCTTCATTGATCATCTTGGTTGTTTCCGCCGTGACGCGGGCGTGCAGCGAGATCACATCTGCTTTGGCGAGAACAGTTTCGAATGAGGTCTGCACAACACCATCACGCAAATCTTCCGCCGCCAACTGCACATAGGGATCGCTGACCAGAATGCGACAGCCAAATGCCTTGAGCAGCTTGACAACCCGTCGCCCCACTTGGCCGTAGCCGATGAGACCAACCGTCATTTCTGAAAGTTCGCGGCCCGTCACATCGGCCCGGTACAAGTCGCCGCGATACTCACCCCGGCGAAGCGCATCATGGCCTCTGGTAATATTGCGTGTCTCTGCGAGAATGGCCCCAATGGTGAACTCAGCGACGGCAGAGGCATTGCGGCCCGGTGTATTGACCACGGTAATACCACGTTCACGGGCAGCTTTCATGTCGATGTTGACGGGACCGCCGCGGGAGACGGCGACGAATTTCAATTGGGGCAGGCGGTCCATGATCGTGGCGGAAAGCGGGGCCAGTTGGGTGACCAAAATTTCAGCATCACCCGTCAGCGCGACAACCTCATCGGCACTGCCCATGTATTCCTTCAGGCCATCCATGCCTTCAACGGCATAGCCGTGCTCCATGGCTTCGTCGGGCCACGGCAGATCATGGCTTGCAATGCTCAAGGCAAAGTTTTTGCAACGCTCGCGCAGCGCGTCTTCGAACAGGCGTGAGAGCATGAAGCGATCCCCGATGACAGCAATTCGGCGGCTCATCTGGCACCGCGCAATCCGCGCCAAACCGATCGCATGGCCTTGCGGGCTGCGAGATAAATCGGGAATTTGGCGTCGTAGGTAGCGGTCATGTGCGGGTCCGGTTCTGTTGCAGGGCCGAGGTGTGGCTCAACCCAGATGTTGGCGCAAGCGGTCATATCAGGAAAGATTTTCTGTTGCACCGCTGCAATCATGGCAGCCCCGGCAGCACCTGCCTCATCGCGCGAGACACTCCGAATTCTTGACTTGAGCACACTGGCCAAAATCGCCCGCAGGGCTTTGGAACGGGCAGCACCGCCGGTGATGCGGATTTCTTTCGGGATAGAGCCCATGGCCGCATAGCAATCGCGGGCCGCAAACGCCAGACCTTCGAAAACACTGCGCATCATGTCATGATAGTCAGTCGTGGTATCGAGGCCGTTGAACATGGCGCGAGCCGCAGGTTCCATGAAGGGGCCGCGTTCCCCGGCTTTCGAAATATAGGGGTGGTACATGATTTTGGCAGGCTCACGGGCCAGCAGTTTTTCATCCATGCCGTCAAGCAAGTCACGGCGGGATTTTTCAACGCCTTGGTCTTTTAGAATTCCACGCGCCACATCCAGCAGCCAATCGATGTTCAGTGTGGAAGCCATGTTCGACTGGATTTGCGCCACCATGCCGGGGGCCGGAAAAACCATGGTGTAACCTGTTCGTTCGGCATTCAATTTTACATCGGCGGCCTTGGTCTGAAGCCGCATGTGCATGCCTGTGGACCCGACAATGGTACAGCCCGTTTGTCCCGAGGGATCAAACAAACCGCCGCCCAATCCCGTGCAAAGAACATCCACATAGCCGAGGCAAATGGGTGTTCCAGCCCGCAGGCCCGTAAGTGCCGCTGCTTCTGTCGTCAGCGCACCGCTCGTTATCGTGCCATCGACAATTGGCGGCAACAATCGCTTGGCATCGCCCGCCCCAAGCACGTCCAGAATATCGGCTTTGTAAGTCCGCGATCGATAGTCACCAAAAGTGAAGTTGGCTTCCGAGGGGTCCGAGGCCCGGTTTCCACACAGTTTGAAATAGAGCCAGTCCTTGCAATGAAACCCTGTCGTTGCCCGTGCCAACACCTCTGGCCGGTGGCGTTGCATCCACGCCAGTTGCACATTCATCTGGCAAACATTGACGCCTGTACCGGTGCGCCGATAGTGGTCATCATAGGCCGCAAGAGCCGTAAACTCTTCGACGATGCTGGCCGACCGTGCATCCAGCCAGAGCCAGGCCGGGGCCACCGGTTCGCCCGCCTTGTCCACCAGCCACATGCCGTCGCCCTGCCCCGTCACGGCAATGGCAATAACCCGCGTGGAAAGATTGGGAATCTGGTTGCAAAGGTCTTGCAATGTTGAAGCAGTGCAAGCCCAGGTGCGGGCCATATCCTGCTCAACACCGCCATCAGGCAACGTGACATAATTGTTGGGCACCGCCGCCACGGCCAGTTGTTCCCCATGGGTGGAAAAAGCCACGGCCTTGATGACCGATGTGCCCGCATCAATGCCAATCAGTATACCATCCCTCATGCCAGATCATTCCCTTGGACAAGGGCCTTGGCCCGCTGCTGCGAAATATACCTTGGTATTCTATAATTTCCACAATAGTTTCCTGACTATGAATTCGTCGCTGCAAAGCATTATGGTGTCAGCATGACCTTCAGCCTTTCCGTCAACACCAACCCATTGGTAAACCGCTATGCTGAGCCAGAAGAATTCGTCTCAGTGCTGACGGATGAGATCGGCATCGGGCACATTCAATTGGTGCATGAGTTCATCAATCCGTCGTGGGATGACAAAACCATCACACGCCTGACAGGCCGCTTGGCCAAGGCGTTGGCCACCAAGAAAGCCAAAATTACCTCCGCCATGACTGGCCCCTACGGCAGGCTCAATCATTTTGCTCACCCTGATGCCGGCTCCGCTTGGCGCCATGCAAGCGCTTCTCGCCGATGGCCCCAGGAGAAGCCGGTCCTCCGATCCTAGCGTTTCCCAAAATTTTCTATTTTGGCGCAATTTTTCATTTGTCGTCGCTATCTCTTGTGAAACTGGCTTCGCCAGTCAATCAACTGACGAAAGGAACAAAGGGAGACGTCATGAAAGGCTATCTTCGATTCGAGACCATGCGCAAT
>JANONM010000202.1:0-2200 GCA_031420855.1 Hyphomicrobiales bacterium | reverse complement strand
CGGGTCATCGCCTGTTCATAGCCAAGCAGCAACGCTTCGTGGCTGGTGAAGAAATCGGTCTGGCGCAGTTGCGGTGCGCTGTCGGCGGTGATGCCACAGGCTTTCATGAAGCCCAGGGTTTCCGAAATCCGGTCAGCCAGGTCCTGGTATTGTTCGAAAGCTGGTGAATCTTTCAAGAAGCCCAGCGTCCAGCGATGCACGTTTTCCAGATTGGCATAACCGCCCGTGGCAAAGGCCCGCAGCAGGTTCATGGTGGCCGCCGATTGGCGATAGGCCATGATCTGCCGCTCCGGATCAGGGGCGCGTCCCGCCACGGTTGCCTCGGAGTCATTCACAATGTCGCCGCGATAGATCGGATATTCCACCCCGTCGATCACTTCGGTGGGTGATGAGCGGGGTTTGGCAAACTGCCCGGCAATGCGACCGATTTTGACCACGGGCAATCCGCCACCGAAAGTCATCACCACAGCCATCTGCAGGAAGACACGGAAGAAATCGCGAATGTTATCAGCGGAATGTTCGGCAAAGCTTTCGGCACAATCACCGCCTTGCAGCAGAAAGCCGCGACCATCGGCCACGCGGGCGAGCTTCTTCCGGAGTTTCCGGGCCTCGCCTGCAAAAACCAGTGGCGGAAAACCGGCCAAACGCTTTTCCGTCAGGGCCAAAAATGCCGCATCCGTATAGGCAGGCATTTGCTGCACTGGAAGGGCGCGCCAGGATTCAGGGGACCAGGATTCAGGTGACCAGGATTTATTCATAGCAAGCTCAAACTCCAAACAGAGCCAACGTCTATATCGCAGTGCAACACGGTTGGCGAGTCTGAACAGACGACAGTCTGAACAGACGACAGCTGTCATGATTTCTGCATCAACCGAACGCCCGACAACAAATTGTTAACATCGTGACTTTAATGTGTGGGGGTGGCGGCTGGTACAACTTTGGGGCAGGGAATGTTGAACATTGAAAACTTCAAGAATGCGCGTTGGCAGGACATCTACGCATTTTTTGTTGCGGGCAGCCCGCCTTTGATGGTCAAGTTGTTGATCATCAATACGATATTTCTTGTCATATTGATTATCAAGAAATCCCGCGGTGGAAATCGCAATTATCAAACGTCCTACACTGTGCAGGCCCTGCTGATTGCCGCCAACTGTTTGATCATGTTCCAATCCCAGTTGCTGCCGCAGGGACAGTTTCTCGACAAACTAAATCAATCACGGGAACTCACGCATGAAATCTATAAAAGATTCACGGGCTGATTTGTAGGCCTGCTGCTTTTCAACGCTCCAGTAGCGCAGATTTTCGAGGCGGATGGGATCACCCGTCACGGCACAGCGCACAAAATCCCCGGGCTGCAACACATCATATTCATGGTCGAGATAGCGCAATCTGGCTTCACGCTGGGCAGGAAAAATCGGATCAATGCGGTTCATCGCCATCATCTAGCTTGGAAATATGCTGGTTAAAAGAGGGAAGCTTGTTTTGGTCTCGCGTGGGTTGTGGCGTGTACAACACCGTCGACAAATTCAATGACCAGCTGCGTTGCTGATGGAACATCGGCGGCATGGCGCAGGGGTTCACCCTTGCCATCGCGGATGACCGCGAATCCCCTGGCCAAAACAGCGCGGTAGTTCAGCGACGCAAACAGTTTGGTTTCGAACGCCAACCGGTCTTTGCGCCGCGCCACAAGCTGTGTCAGGCCGCGTCTGGCGCGACGGTCCAGTTCCACAAGTTTTTGTCTGGCCTGCAGCACATTCATGCGCAGGGGTTGCACTGCTAGTTTGCTTGAAGTGCGCACCAGTGCCAAGCGGTGGCGCTGCAGATTGCTTTTCAGGGCACCGGGAAGTCGCGCCGAAACACTATCCAGTCTTTGCCGCGCCGTGGCCAAAAGTTCGTCGGGTTTTGGCAAGGCCCGGGACGCCGATTTCAAGCGCAGTTGCCGGTCCTGCAACAGGCGCCCGATGGTGCGTCGTTGCCTTGCGTATAGCGACGCCACTTCGGCCACCAGATCAGCCCTGACGGGCACGGCCTTTTCAGCAGCGGCCGTCGGCGTTGGGGCTCGCCAATCAGCGACATGATCAATCAGTGTTGTATCGGTTTCGTGGCCAATGGCCGAGATGACGGGAATGCCGGAAGCGGCAACCGCCCGGACAATGATTTCATCGTTGAAAGGCCAAAGATCTTCCAGCGAACCACCGCC
>JANONM010000201.1:0-1729 GCA_031420855.1 Hyphomicrobiales bacterium | reverse complement strand
GAAGCGGTGAATGTGGAATTTGAATCTCCGCTTTCGGCTGATGAAGCCCGCGATATCCTCCGCGAGGCGCCGGGCTGCATGGTCATCGACAAGCGCGAGGATGGCGGTTACGTCACACCCGTGGAATGTGTTGGCGACTTTGCCACGTTCATCAGCCGCATCCGCGATGACCAGACAATCGAAAACGGCATCAACTTCTGGGTGGTCTCCGACAATTTGCGCAAAGGAGCGGCACTTAACGCCGTACAGATCGCTGAAGCCATTATCAACCGTGGCCTGATCAAACAGGCAGCGTGAATGCCATGACCAATGTGTTGGCACCATGAGCGCCGGCTTCTGGTTCCAGCAATGTTTGAACATCGTTCAGCTGGCGGGCTTTTATCTGCCGCTGGCGGTGGCATTTGCCTTGATCCAGGGGATCACCCGGCGGATATTCCTGTCGTTTGGTGACTTTTCCATGTTTGGCAGCTTTGCCGCGATCTATGCCTGCTTTGCGGCCATGGTGCGGGGTGATGGGGATTTGTTGGCAAGTATCTGGGCGCTGCTTTTGGCCATTGCAGCGGGGGCAGCATTAGGGGCTGTCGTGGCGAAGGCTGTCATGGGCCGCAAGTTGCTGGAGAACCCCCTGGCTTTCATGATTGCCTCCATCGGCGTTTCCATTGCGTTGCAAGAAGTGATGCGACTGCAATCATCAAGCCGCGATGTGTGGGTGCCGCCGCTGTTGGCTGGACAATCGGTGTTTTCGTTGGGCGGCGATTTCCCGGTAAGGCTTTCGGTGATGTCGGCCTACGCGATTGCCGTGGGATTGATTGCTGTGCTGCTGGTGGGCCTGCTGCTGGGATACACGCGCTTTGGTTTGCATTGGCGGGCCTGTGCGCAATCTCCCAAACTTTCGGCCTTGTGCGGGCTTGATGCATCGCTGGTGGCCCACCAGAGTTTTGCGATTGCCGGGGCGCTTGCCGGGGTGACGGGCTGGACATCGGCGATTTTTTATGGCGGGGCCAATTTTTCCACCGGATTGCTGGTCGGATTCAAGGCAATGTTTGCTTCGGTGATTGGCGGCTTTGGCAGCATACGCGGTGCCATTGTTGGGGCCTGCGCCCTGGCGATCATTGAGGTTTTATGGTCGGCGCTGTTTTCCACCACATATCGTGATGTTGCCGTCTTCTTGATTATCATTGTGGCTTTGGTGTTGCGGCCTGAAGGACTAACGGGCCTGCACACTGAAAGAGAAAGTGAACAGCCATGAAAAAGTTTTTGGTGTTGTTTGCACTGTTGCTGGCGGGTTGTGGTGCGGAAGAAACCAGCAGTGAATATCTGCGCATTGCCGGTGGCGGCATCACCTTCAACTACCGCTATTCGCAAGCAACCATGGTGCTGGTGGCGCGAACCATGAAGTCATTGCCCGAAGGCGGAATGGTGGAAGTGTTATTTGACATTCCGGGTGAGACGGCACGCGAAAGCGTTCGCCGCCCGGTAATCTTCGGTAAACTGACCTATAAAATGGAAAGCAAATATCTGACGGGCATCAAAAAAGGTGTAGCGCTGAAAGTGACGTTGCGAGCCTTGGACAAGGCGGGTGTGGTGCTTGACACGAAAGAGACGTCATTCACATCCGATGTGGATCAAGACACCTTGCCCAGCAAGCCACTGGTTGATCCATCGAAACCCAATTACATTCCGCAACTGGAAAATTTGTAAGGCCCCCATGCCCCACGCTGAACATGGG
>JANONM010000200.1:0-1987 GCA_031420855.1 Hyphomicrobiales bacterium | reverse complement strand
CCCAGTCCATTGAGGCGGCCATTCGGGCCAATGCGGGTCTTTTGGCAGCGCATATTTCCGACAAATCGAAAGATCCGGCAGATGCCGATGATTGATCGATAGGCGGGTTTTTCGGACGGCCAGTTGGCATTGCGCGTATTCAAACCTTTTCCCCAATCGGGTTTGAAGTGAATGCCGCGTTGACTGGCAAGTTCGTTGCGAGGTCTCGTGTGCCCCACAGCCTTGCTCTACGACACCCCCGGACTTGGATTTGTCCGGTCCGGGGGTGTTTTTGTTTTGGGGGCAGCACGACTGCAAGTGACCAAAGGAACCTCATGCTCCTTCGCCCAAGTGGGCTACGGCGCACACGGTCCGTCTCGCGCCAAGAGGCGCGATCCACCTTCTTCAACTGCGTTGGAGAAGGGACAGGTCGCAATGCTGTCCCTTATCCACGCCTTCGTGGAGAAGCGACTATCTGAGGTGTCAAGTTGCATTAGCGAACTCCTTGCGCGCATCTCGTGCTTTGGCGTTGAGCCAGACGAGGAGTTTGCGGGCGATGGCGATGCGGACAACCATTTTGGGTTTGCCGGCCTTGAGGAGTTTTTCGCTGAATGCTGCGAGGGTCGGATTGAAACGCCTGACACAATGACCGACGATAAACATGGCAGAGCGGACATCGGCTCGTCCCCCTTTGATGTGGCGGGCCTTGGACGTCAGGCCGGAGTCGTTGGCAAAGGGAGCGAGGCCTGCGATCTTGGTAATCGCCTTGTTGTCGTAGAGACCGATCTCCGGCAGCATGGCAAGCAGCCTGGCGATGGTGCGGCCAGAAATTCCCTTGATGGAGCGGAAGGCTTCATCGAGTTTGGACCAGAGCGGATCGTCGCTGATGAGGGAAGCGATCTCGCCCTCCAGGGTTTTTGCCAAAGGTTTTTGCCTGACGCTTGAGAAGGGCCACGACCGCATCGATGGAGGTGCGACTTTCAGCGTCGAAGCATTGGCTGCGGCGTTGCTTGTTCATGCTGATGTCCTGTGTGACCTGCCGGAGCCTTGTGGCCAAGGCCTTGAGGCGCCTTTGCTTTTCGTCAGGGGGCGGCATTGGGTGGAGGCCCCTGGCAGCGGCAAAGGCTGCCATGACAGAGGCATCAATCTTGTCGGTCTTTTCCATCAGGCCCCATCAGGCCCCATCAGGCCTATGGCTTCAGCATAGTGCCTGACGTTGCGCGGGTTGCAGATGGCACAGGCCCACGCCCGCCCCCCACAACAGCCCGAAGGCCAACTGTTCAAAGCCGCCGGTGGCCTCCATCACCACCAGCGTCACATCATGCTGGCGGCAGAACGCAGCCAGCTTGTCGATACCTTCAGCTGTGTTGGCAAAGCGGGCACTTGGCGTGCCTGTCGCGAAACCAGCATCGAGATAAAGTTTGGAAACATCTACTCCACAAATCTTTTGCATCACGGTGACCTGCCTTGTTCTTGCGTTTGGGAACTGTCGACTGTTCGGTCGTGCGTGAGAACGGCGAAGATCCCTGGCTCCATGACGGTTGAGGCCAGAGGAGGTCCGGGCGACATCGCCGCGCGCAGGGGCAGACGGCCGTCTGCCCCTGCGCACAGTCGCTTCAACCGAAACGGATCAGTTCTGGCAAGAACAACCATCCGATGCAGATACAAGGAGGTGGCCGTAGGGGCGGAGGTGGGGGACACAGGTGACAAATGCAAATAGCCTTTCATGCGGTCAATTCAAGCGGCCGTTGGTATGAGGCGTCACTTAAACCTTGAAAGAAGTCGACGCTGCATTCGCCACAACAATTTCACCGCACGTAGCACCCCATGCGCTGAATTTTTCACGCAGCATGACCAAGGCTTGCTGGCAGGGATCAACGTGAACGGGCAGCGCGGCTTCGGAAAAAAACAAGGCGCTAACCGAATTTTCCGTCAGGCAAGTCAACTTGCTGTCACGGCTGTTGAAGCCCCAGCACAGCACATCGCTCCCCGCAGCATAAACCACAAG
>JANONM010000199.1:0-2931 GCA_031420855.1 Hyphomicrobiales bacterium | reverse complement strand
GTGCGGTGTTGAAATCCGGTTGCACATCAAACCAATTCTCCGCGTCCAAATCTTCCAGCCCACGACGGCCTGAGGCTTGCAGCGTTTCGTCAATAATGCCGCGCGGGCTCGTTTGAAAGCCACGGTGCTCAGCCCCCAACCGGGTTGCAAGGTCACAAAGCACATCGTGGTTGGAGCGGCATTCGCCGGGTGCCTCGACCAATTTGCGACCGAACATGATGTGTTGGTGCCCGCCGCCTTGATAGATGTCGTCATGTTCCAAAAACATCGTCGCTGGCAGAATCACATCCGCCATCACCGCCGTTTCAGTCATGAATTGCTCATGCACGACGGTGAACAAGTCTTCACGGGCAAAACCTTGTTTCACCTTGTTCTGGTCTGGTGCCACCGACACGGGATTGGTGTTCTGGATAAACAGGGCTTTGACTGGTGGCCCATTTTGCAGGTCTTTTGGATTGCCCAGCAAAACCTCGCCGATGCGGCTTTGATCCATGGTTCTGACACCCGGTTTGGCCGCGTCTTTTCCCTCAATCAGCGTTTTGTTCAATTTGTAAATGCCACTGTTGGAATGCAGTGCACCGCCACCTTCATGCAACCATGCACCCGTCACCGCCGGAATGCAGGACGCAGCATGCATGTTGACGGCGCCATTGCGCGAACGGGAGAAGCCATAGCCCAAGCGGAAATAGGTTTTTGGCGTTTGCCCAATCAGTTGCGCCAGTTCTTCAATTTTCGAGACTGGAAGTCCGGTGATCCCGGCTGCCCATTCGGGTGTCCGCTGGTTCAAATGCAGTTCCAGACCTTCTGGATCATCCGTATACTGATGGAGATAGTCCCAATTGGCATGGCTGTTGCGGAACAATACATGCATGACGGCGCAAGCCAGTGCTCCATCGGTCCCGGGGCGGATGATGTATTTGAAGTCAGCCTGCTTCATGGTGCCCGTGTCATAGACATCGACGCAGGCCATTTTGGCTCCCCGGTTTTTCCGGGCAATGCCGATGTGGGTCATGACATTGACTTGCGTGTTGACGGGGTTGCCGCCCCACACCACAATCAAATCCGACTTTTGCATTTCCCGTGGATCGACGCCTGCGATACGCCCTGTGCCTGCGAAGTAACCCGGCCACGACAAAGAAATGCAAAAAGTGCCGTACATGCGCGAATAGCTTTTGACATGCGTCAGTCGGTCAATGCCATCGCGCATGACCAAGCCCATGGTGCCGGCATACCAATAGGGCCAGATGGCTTCAGCCCCATGTTCAGCCTCAATCGCCAAAAATCGCACGGCAATCTCAGCCATGGCGTCATCCCAGCTGACGCGTTCAAACTTGCCCTCGCCCTTTTTGCCGATGCGCTTCAAAGGATACAGCAGACGGTCGGGATGATGGATGCGTTCGGCATAGCGGGCGACTTTTTCGCAGACCACGCCGAGGGTATAGGAATTATCCTTGTCGCCACGCACCCTGCCAATGGTCCGCTCATCCAGCAACTCCACATCAAGTGCACAGGCTGACGGGCAATCATGGGGGCAAACGGATTTGCCAATTCTGATGTTGGGCTTGGAATGAATGTTCATGGCTGCTGCTTTTTACACCGCATTGTAGCGGTGTCAAAGAGGCCCTTCGGAAGTGATGCTTCTCGGACAGAAGGGACCTCATCCGGCGCGTTGCGCCACCTACTCCACGAAGGCGTGGAGAAGTGACAGGCCTCAAACATTGTCCCTTCACCACGCCTTCGTCGAGAAGGTGCCCCAACGGGGCGGATGAGGTCCCTTTCGCTTAACTCAAGTGATGCACTTTGGGCAAACCATAGACCGGGGTTTTGATGCCTTCGAAGCGGGCTTGCAATTGCAGTGACAGAAATTGGGAATAGTGCCTGCTCTGGTGCAAATTGCCGCCATGGAACCACAAGGCGTCGACATTGGTGGGTTTCCACATGTTGCGGAGTTCACCTTCCCATGGACCGGGATCCTTGATTGTGTCGGATCCCAAGCCCCAACATTTTCCAACCTGGTCTGCTACGTCCTGAGAGATGAGTTTAGCCGCCCAGCCATTCATCGAGCCATAGCCTGTGGCATAGACAATCAGGTCAGCCTGCAACTCGCTGCCATCTGACAACAGGATTGATTTGGGCTTGATTTCACTCACCTCAACGCGGGATTTGAGTTTGATCTTGCCATCGGCCACAAGTTCACCGGCTCCAACATCAATGTAATAGCCTGAACCCCGGCACAGGTATTTCATGAACAGGCCGGAATTATTATCGCCCCAATCCACCCAGAAACCAGCCTTTTCAAGCCGGTCGTAAAACTCGGCGTCAATTTCCTTCATCTTGGCATAAACGGGGATCTGGAAACCCGGCAAAATCTTGTAAGGCACGGATGCAAAGATCAGGTCGGCCTTGTGATGATCAATGCCATTTTTCAGGGCGCGACTGAGTAAAGATCGCCCAGTCCCACCTCCATCAGCGTATCGGATTTGACGATGAGGGTGGGGGAGCGCTGAACCATGGTGACGTCGGCCCCCTGCTCCCACAGGGCGGCAGAAATATCATGGGCGGAATTGTTGGAACCAATGATGACAACTTTCTTGCCCTTGTATTTGTCTGGCCCCGGATGCCTTGAAGAATGATGTTGCTCGCCCTTGAACGTGGATGCGCCCTTGAATTTCGGCACATGGGCAACGGCTGACATGCCCGTGGCAAGTACCAGTTGCTGCGGTTTCACTGTAACCGCCTTGCCGTCGCGAACCAGTTTCACCACCCAACATTTTTTCTTGTCGTCATACTTGGCGCTTCTGCAATCTGTTGATGACCAGTAATTCAACTCCCTCACTTTGGTGTACATTTCCAGCCAGTCAGCAATCTTGTCCTTCGGGCTGAAGACCGGCCAATCATCGGGGAACGGAAGATAGGGCATGTGATCTTACC
>JANONM010000198.1:0-1887 GCA_031420855.1 Hyphomicrobiales bacterium | reverse complement strand
GCTGACTGACCCGTGGCAATCCGGCCGTCTTCTTCCAGCCGCACCGAAACCGTGGCTTGGGCGTCGGTGCCTTCGGTGACGGCGCTGACTTGATACAGCAGCAGCCGCGCCTTGTGGGGATATAGCATTTTGACCGCGTTAAAGCTGGCATCCACTGGGCCATCGCCTGTGGCGTCAATGCTGTGATCCACCCCGGCGATCGTCAGCGTCAGGTCCGCCTCTTGCGGGCCTTCTGTGCCGCAAACCACGCGCAGGCGTTTGACTTGAATATGGTCATGTTCCGCCAGCGTCGCCTCATCCGCGACCAAGGCGATCAGATCGTCGTCGTAGACCTCTTTTTTGCGATCCGCCAGGGCCTTGAACCGCACAAAGACGTCGTTCAGCTGATTGTCGGCCAATTCATAGCCCAGCTCGCGCAGCTTGGCCCGCAGTGCAGCGCGGCCCGAATGTTTGCCCATTGTCAGGTTTTTCTGATGCAACCCGATGTCTTCGGGGCGCATGATCTCAAAGGTTTCGACGTTTTTCAGAACCCCGTCCTGATGGATGCCGGATTCGTGCAAGAAAGCATTCTTGCCAACGATGGCTTTGTTGAACTGTACCGCAAACCCCGAAACCGTCGCCACTCGGCGTGACAGGCCCATGATTTTGGTGGTGTCAATGCGGGTTTGATAGGGCATGATATCATTGCGAACCTTCATGGCCATAACGACCTCTTCTAAAGCCGTATTGCCCGCACGTTCGCCCAAGCCATTGATCGTGCATTCAATTTGTCGCGCGCCGGCCTCTACCGCTGCCAACGAATTGGCCGTCGCCATCCCCAGATCATTATGGCAATGGGTTGCAAAGATAACCTCATCTGCGCCGGGCACCCGTTCCAGCAACATGCGGATCAATGCAGCAGATTCGCGCGGCGCGGTGTAGCCGACCGTGTCGGGAATGTTGATCGTTGTGGCCCCGGCCTTGATGGCAATTTCGACCACCCGGCATAGATAATCATGTTCGGTGCGCGTCGCATCCATCGGCGACCACTGCACGTTGTCGCACAGATTGCGGGCATGGGTGACGGTGTCATGGATGCGTTCCGCCATCTGGTCCATGTCCAGATTGGGAATGGCGCGGTGCAAGGGCGATGTACCGATAAAGGTGTGAATGCGGGGGGAACGGGCATGGCGCACCGCATCCCAGCAGCGATCAATGTCTTTGAAACTGGCCCGCGCCAGCCCGCAGATGGTTGAATTTTTCGCGGCCTTGGCGATTTCCGAAACGGCGGCAAAATCACCTTCGGATGCTATTGGAAAGCCAGCCTCGATCACATCGACGCCCATTTCATCCAGCAAAACGGCGATTTCCAGCTTTTCGTCATGCGTCATGGTCGCACCGGGCGATTGTTCGCCGTCACGCAAGGTGGTGTCAAATATGATCACGCGCGGTTGTGTTGATATGTTGGTCATTGGGTGTCTCGTTCAAATACGCGGTTTGGGTGCGGCTGTAGCAATATCGCCGGTGTTCGGCTCACCAGTGGGTTCGATCAGCAGCACTTTGGCCTCACCAACCGCGCGCGGGCGATGCACCACGCCTTTTGGCACAACCAGCAATTCCCCAGGTCCGAAAGTAACACTGGGGGCATTGGCAAAATCCATCACGACCTCGCCTTCCAGCACCAGAAAGAAATCATCCGTCTGATCGTGCTTGTGAAACGGAAACTCACCGGCGAATTTCACCACCATGATGTCATTGCCGTTATAGTTTGCAACAACTTTGGGATCCCAATGGGTTTGAAACAGCGCCAGCTTTTCAGCGAGGTTTACCTTATTCATGATGCGTCCTGTGCGATTTCTTTGGCGTTTGCGTGGGGGACGAGGGGTGCGTGTCACTTCCGAGCGGTCG
>JANONM010000197.1:0-2781 GCA_031420855.1 Hyphomicrobiales bacterium | reverse complement strand
GGTTTTCTCGTAGAGCTCGTCGCGCGGCGCAATCACGATCACAGGCACATGCTCATCAACCAAGGCAATGGGGCCATGCTTCAATTCACCTGCAGCGTAACCTTCGGCATGAATGTATGAAATTTCTTTCAGCTTCAGGGCACCTTCAAGTGCCAGCGGATAGTTGATGCCACGCCCCAAAAACAACACATCGCGTGCCTTGGATATTTCCTTGGCCACATCAGCAATATTTTTTTCTTCCTTCAGAATTTCCGACATGAATCGGGGTGCAGCAATCAACGCCCCCACAAGTTCCGTTTCCATTTCAGGCGTTAGGGTGCCGCGGATTTTTCCGGCCAGGAGTGCAAAACAGGCCATGACGGCCAATTGACAGGTAAACGCTTTGGTCGAGGCCACACAAATCTCCGGTCCGGCATAGGTGCGCAAAACCATTTCAGATTCGCGCGCAATGGTGGATTCCGGCACGTTGACGACAGCTACTGTATGCTGGCTTTGGGATTTCGAATAGCGCAGAGCCGCAAGTGTGTCTGCCGTTTCGCCCGATTGTGAAATGACGATGGCCAAACCGTTCTTGGTCATCGGCGCTTCACGATAACGGAACTCTGATGCCACATCCACATCGACAGGGAGACGCGCCACTTTTTCAAACCAATACTTTGCAGCCAATCCAACATAGGCCGACGTGCCACAGGCCGTGATGGTGATGCGGTCAAGCTTGGCAAAATCGAACGGCATTTTTTCAGGCACGCGAACCGTGCGCGTCGAGAAATCAATGTATTCAGCAAGCGTATGGCCAACCACTTCTGGCTGTTCGGCAATTTCCTTTGCCATGAAGTGGCGATGGTTTCCCTTGTCCACCATCATTGACGAGGCCTGGCTGAAACTCATCGGCCGTTTGATGGGCTTGTTGTCAGCATCGTAAATCTGGAATGAATTGCGTGTCAGCACCACCCAATCGCCATCTTCGAGGTAGGTCACCTTGTTGGTGAAAGGCGAAAGTGCAATGGCGTCGGAACCCAGAAACATCTGGCCCTCTCCATGGCCGACGGCCAGCGGCGGGCCATTGCGGGCACCTATCATCAAGTCGTTTTCACTTTGGAACATGATGGCGAGAGCGAAGGCACCACGCAATTGTCCCAAAACATTTTTGACAGCATCAACCGGAGCCACGCCTTTCTGGCGTTCCTGTGCCAACAAATGGGCCACAACTTCCGTGTCGGTTTGTGTGAGGAACTTGACACCCTTGGCTTCGAGTTCAACCTTGTGTTCATGGAAGTTTTCGATGATGCCATTGTGCACGATAACCACATCGCCTGAGATATGCGGATGGGCATTGGTTTCATTCGGCACCCCATGGGTGGCCCAGCGCGTATGGCCAATGCCGCTATGGCCATTGAGCGGCGACACCTTCAACAGGTCTTCAAGATTGCGCAATTTGCCGGGGGCACGGCGGCGCTTGATGGCACCGTTTTCAATTGTGGCAACACCCGACGAATCATAGCCGCGATACTCAAGGCGGCGCAGCGCTTCAACAATTGAGAGCGCCACCGGCTCATTACCCAAAATACCAACGATGCCACACATCTGAGAATCTCCTTGAACGAATACCTGTAAGATTATGACTTCTTGGCTTTTTTAGCCAGTTTCATGGCCCGGTATCGCTTCGCCCAACCGTCTTTCACAACTTGCGGCGCACGCGTGATAGCCAAACTGTCTGCCGCCACATCGGCAGTGATTACACTACCCGCCGCAATATTGGCACCCGCCCCAATCGTCACAGGCGCAACCAGTGCTGTATTGGAACCGACAAACACATTTTCACCAATCCGCGTCAAATGCTTTTCATAACCATCATAATTGCAGGTGATGGTGCCAGCGCCAATGTTCGACCCAGCTCCAATTTCTGCATCACCAATATAAGTCAGATGATTGGCTTTGGCACCCTTTCCAAGCGTGGCCTTTTTGATCTCAACATAATTGCCGACATGGGCGTTTTCGCCAATGTCTGCACCGGGACGCAATCTCGCAAAGGGACCGATGCGGGCACCCTTTGCCACCACAGCCCCCTCGATATGACTCGACGCCAGGATTTCCACATCATCTCCGATGACAACCCCAGGTCCAAAAAATACATTGGGCTCTATGATAACGTCCTGGCCAATCTTTGTATCGGCAGAAAAATAAACCGTTTCCGCGGCCAGTAGTGTGGCACCTTCCAGCATCGCCTTCAGGCGCAAGCGTTTCTGAAACTCCGCTTCAATGCCAGCCAATTGCACCCGGTCATTCACCCCCGCCACATCGGCTTCTGCGCAAGTTGAAAGAGCGCATGCATGACCAGCCGCCACCATGTGTTCAACAACATCTGTCAAATAAAGTTCGCCTTGCACGTTGGCAGGCGTCAACTTGTGCAAGACAGTCCAAAACTTCGAAGAATGCACCGCAATGATGCCGGAGTTGCAAAGTGTGATGGCACGCTCGTCAGCACTCGCGTCCTTGTGTTCCCGAATGGCTTTGACTTTGCCATTGTCCAGCAACAATCGGCCATAGCCCGTGGGATCAGCCGCCGTAAAACCAAGCACCGCCATATCGGGCGTTTTGGTTTTGGCCAGCAAATCAATGAGTGCATCCGGCTGAATCAAAGGTACATCGCCATAGAGAACCAGCACAGTGCCGGAAAAATTCAGGAGGGCCTGCTCCGCCATCATCACCGCATGGCCCGTGCCCTTTCGTTCTGCCTGCTCGGCAAAACGGCAATCGGGGATGATCTTTGATGCTTCGGCC
>JANONM010000196.1:0-10659 GCA_031420855.1 Hyphomicrobiales bacterium | reverse complement strand
GACCGCAATGTGGGAGTGGGATCGAAGCTGCAAATTGAGCGCGGATTGAATGCGGCGTGGGACAAGGGAGGTGTTTTGTATGCACCGCCGGTGCGGTAATTTAGATTGCCTTCAGGTTTTTCCGAAACCAGATTACCAATTCTTCTTCTGACAGTGTGCCGCTTGCCAGCGCCAAGAAGGTATTCAACTTGTCATCATTTTTGGCGATTATCTGGTAGCTGTTGTGAAACAAGAATGCACGAGCGGCGACTAATGCTGTCCGCTTGTTGCCGTCGATGAATGGGTGATTGCGCGCAATGCCAAAAGCGTAGGCAGCCGCCAAGTCTGCAATGTCGGGATTTTCATAGGCAGCTTTGTTTTCAGCACGCTTCAGAGCTGATTCCAATAATCCTTCATCCCGGATTCCGGCTCCTCCACCATGTTCTGCAAGTTGGCGGGCATGCATGGCGAGCACGGCTTCTTTGAGAAGCCATTTGACGTTGGTCATGATCTGGCTTCCTTACTTTGCGAGAATGCGCAATACGTCACGGTCTTCGCGCATGACGATTTCCGCTGCTTCCATCTGCTCGGCAAATTCTTTGCTGTAAGGCGTCAGCAACACACCGTCAGGTGTTTCAGTGAAACAAAGGCTGTCGCCCTTGTTGACGCGCAACAGGGCAAGGACTTCCTTGGGCAAGGTTATGCCGACGGAATTACCAAGCGTGGTAATTTTCGAAGTTGAGATGGTGACGTGCTTGTTCATGATGAATGATATAACGCTTGTTATAACTTGTGTCAATCAGATCCGATGGCCACAGCCTGGTCACTCGCACCCCATTCAGTCCAAGAACCGTCATATAGACTGGTCTGTTTGTGGCCTAATTCGGCGAGGGCGAGGGTGAGGATTGCGGCGGTGACGCCGGAGCCGCAGGAGGTGATGACGGGATTGGCGAGATTTATTCCAGCCGTCTCAAATGTTGAGCGGAGGGCGGCTGGATTTTTCAGCCTGCCGTCGGGGTTGAGCAAGCTGGCATAGTGAACATTGTGGGCACCGGGCATGTGGCCGGGCCTTACTCCAAGGCGGGGTTCGGCTTCCTCGCCGCGAAACCGGGTGGGCGAGCGGGCATCGGCGATTTGTGCGGAACCTGATTGCAGGGCCGTCGCGACTTCCTGCAGGGATTTGACCTTGTCGGTGGCTAGACGGGGCGTGAAATGGCGGGCATCAGTCGATGGACCTTCGCCACTTTCCAAGGCACGGTTTTCACGTTGCCATTTGGGCAAGCCGCCGTCCAAAACTGATGCGCGGGCATGGCCAAAAACTTTCAGCATCCACCATAAGCGGGCAGCGGAAAACAGACCGGCGGAGTCATAGACGACCACATGCTTGGCGTCGCTGACGCCGAGCTTCTTCATGTCATGGGCAAATTTTTCAGCGGTTGGCAGCATGTGGGGCAGGGAGGTAGCTGGGGCGGAACCTGCATCCAAATCGAAAAAACGGGATCCCGGAATATGGGCAGCAGCATATTCAGTTGCCGCATTTCGCTTGCTTGCAGGCATATGCCACGAGGCATCTATGATTTGAATGGACTTGTCCGACAGGTGTTCTGCCAGCCATTCTGTGCTAATCAGGTTGCTGGTCATGGATTGACCAGTTGCAGGCGAATGCGACGGTTTATTTTGCCTTTGCTTTCAATTTTCACGACGATGATTTCACCGATTTCGGCGAGGGATTTGACATGGGTGCCGCCGCAGGGCTGCATGTCAATTTTCCCTTCGTCACCAATCAGCACAAGCCGGATTTTACCTGAGCCGCGCGGTGGCTTCACCAGCAGCGTGCGCACCAGTTCGGGTCTGGCATCAAGTTCGACATCGGTGATCCATCTGGTGGTGATGGCATGATCCTGTTTGATCCATTCATTGATTGTCGCTTGCAGCGACAGCTTGTCGGGTGATTCACCATCGGGAATATCAAAATCGATGCGGCCCCCATCATCAGTCAATGAAGAGCCTGTCACGGGAAACGGCACCGCTGCACAAAGCAGGTGCATCATGGAATGGCAACGCATGATGCGATGACGAAAATTCCAGTCCAGTGAAATTGTCACCGTGTCGCCAATTGCCGGAAGCGCTGCCCCTTCAGTCGGCACGTGGACCACATCCTTGGCTTCATCATAAACCGTGGTGGCGATGTTGATGGTTTGGTCCGCGAAAGACATTGTGGCCCGGTCACCGGGTTGTCCGCCAGCAGTGGCATAACAAACGGTTTGATCAGTCAAGATGCCGCCCCGTTCATTCAATCCGACGACGACGGCATTGCAGGTTGTCAAATATGCGTCTTCGCGAAACAACGGGGTTGTCATCAGGCGGTGGCTTCAAATACAGTTGGCACGGTGGACGTATCAGTCAACCAATGGGGGACGGGCAGATTTTTTGAACGCAGGAAATCCGGATTGAAGAGTTTTGAGGCATAGCGCGTGCCGTAGTCACAGAGGATCGTCACAATGGTGTGGCCCGGACCCATTTGGTGGGCGAGGCGAATGGCTCCGGCAACATTGATGCCCGTGGAACCGCCCATGCACAGGCCTTCAAATTCCAGGAGATCAAAGGCGATGGGGATGGCTTCTTCGTCGCTGATCTGGAAGGCTTCGTCAACGACAATACCCTCAAGATTTTTGGTGATGCGGCCCTGACCGATGCCTTCGGTGATCGATGATCCTTCTGACTTGAGTTCGCCGGTTTTATAGAAGCTGTAGAGTGCAGCACCCATGGGATCGGCGAGGGCGATTCTGATGTTCTTGTTGCGCTGCTTGAGGGCAAGACTGACACCGGCCAGCGTGCCGCCGGAGCCCACGGCGCAGACGAAACCATCAATTTTGCCGTCGGTCTGGTTCCAGATTTCAGGTGCAGTGGTCTGGATATGGGCCTCGCGGTTGGCGATGTTGTCAAACTGGTTGGCCCAGACTCCACCCAGAGCCGTGGCCAGTCGTCCTGAATATTTCACGTAGTTGTTGGGGTTCTTGTAGGGAACGGCTGGCACTTCCACCAGTTTTGCACCGAGTTGGCGCAATGCGTCCTTCTTTTCCTGGGATTGGGTTTCGGGAATCACGATGACGGATTTGAAACCCATGGCATTGGCCACGACAGTGATGCCAATCCCGGTATTACCTGCGGTACCTTCGACAATCGTGCCGCCTGGTTTCAACTCACCCCGCGCAATAGCATCGCGAATGATGAACAAGGCGGCCCGGTCTTTGACGGACTGGCCGGGGTTCATGAATTCGGCTTTGCCCAAAATGGTGCAACCCGTCAATTCGGACGCACGTTTGAGCTTGATAAGCGGCGTATTGCCAATCGCGGCAATTGTGTCAGCCTTGATGTCCATGTCTTGATCCTTGTGTGGCAACACAATTGCCCCATCGCTTGGGCAAGGTCAAATCATGCTGACTGCCGGTAGCCGCATGACAGATCAAAGACTTTGGTAAATGGCTCCCCGAGTTGGACTCGAACCAACGACATTTCGATTAACAGTCGAATGCTCTACCAACTGAGCTATCAGGGAATTGGCGGTGCTATAGCAGAGGCTTTTGCGCGGTAAAAGACTTTTTGCAATTATTTGTCATACTGGCGAAATAGTCTGGCTTTGGGGCATCAATCGGAAATTCAAAGATTGGCTTTAAGTCACTTCGACACCATATCTGCCATTCTTTGTAAGGAAAGCCTCTTGAAGTCCATCAATTTTCTCGGCCGTCGCATTCCGGTACCTGCCAACCGACCATTGCGCGTTGGATTAGGTGTTGTTGCCGTGTTTGGCGGGTTTCTGGGGTTTCTGCCTATCCTGGGTTTTTGGATGATGCCGCTGGGCTTGCTGATTCTTTCCATCGACTTTCCGCCCGTGCGGCGGTTCAGGCGGGTGGCAACAGTGCGGGTGGTGGGATGGTTGAAGCGCAGATATCCGCGGCTGGCGCGGCGTATGGGCTTGACGTAGGTTTTTTGGAGGCCTCGCCCAGAATCGAACTGGGGTGCAAGGATTTGCAGTCCTCTGCGTAACCACTCCGCCACGAGGCCCTTCTTCGCGCGCTGTATAGGCGAAGGATTTTATGGTTACAACCGTGCTCCTAAGAAATAGTGAATTGATTTGTGGCCAAGTGGCTGCGGCTGGTTGTGGCAACTGTGTGTTTGATGCAACATTTACAAGTTGGGTGTGGATGAATTCCAGGATTTTGGATTCAGGGGTGGCAGCCCTGTTTCAGTCTCTATATATCGGATTGAGGTATGGGTCGCGCATTCGACGACTCTTGTTATTCAAATACGCGGGTATGATACTGTGGCGATATTGCGGAAAAGATTGAAACTTTTGGTTTGGGCGAGTGTTGCATTCGTATCGATGGCTGCCATTCCCGGTGTTGGCCAGGCCGAGTCGTTGAATGATGCCTTGCGCCGCGCCTACCAGAAAAACCCTGATTTGAGAGCGGAACGCGCCCGTCAACGGGCAACCGACGAACTTGTTCCAACAGCGAAATCTGGTTGGCGTCCGAGAATTGTGGCTGAAGGGTCAGTGACGCAGAATTGGTTTGACACGGATGCAACAAAATCCACCAGCAATTTTTCACAAAGTCTTGATATCCGGCTGTCACAGCCGTTGTTTCGTGGCTTCAAGACTGTTGAAGGCATCAAGGCCGCCAAAGCCCAGGTCAAAGCTGGCCGGCAGAATTTGTTGGCTGTGGAACAAAGCATATTGTTTCAAGCGGTTAATGCCTATGCCGCGATTGTCAGGGACCGACAGGTTTTGCGGGTTCGGCAGCGCAATGTTGTCAACCTGAAGAAACAAGTGAATGGTGCTGCTGCACGTTTCGAAGTGGGCGAAGTGACGCGCACCGACGTTTCACAAGCCAAGGCCCAGTTGAGTGCGGCACAAGCAGGTGCTGCTTTGGCAAAAGCCAATCTTGAGGCCAGCATTGCCCAGTATGTTGCTGTCATAGGCAACAAACCCGGAAAGTTGACAGGTTACAAGTTGGCAAAGATTCCCGCCAACCTCGACAAGGCTCTCAGCATTGCCCAAGCCAGCAATCCTTCCGTGTTGGCGGCGGCTTTTGTCCATGACGCAGCCTTGCACAATGTAGAAATAGCATATGGCGATCTTTTGCCGACATTGGTGCTTAATGCTTCGGCAAACTACACCAATGATCCAAGGAAAGGACTTGAATATTCCGAATCTGCGACCATCCAGGGTGTGCTGACGGTGCCACTTTATCAGAGCGGTGCGGAGTATTCGGCGGTTCGGCAAGCCAAACAAACGGCAAGCCAGCAGCAGCTCAAAATCATTGGTGCCACGCGCACGGTTCGCCAGCAGGTCACATCGTCATGGTATGTGTTGATCGCGTCGCGTCAGGCGATTGTCTCGGCCAAGGCACAGGTTTCTGCGTCAAACGCAGCCCTTGATGGCATCAATCAGGAATATCTTGTGGGATCGCGCTCGACGATCGACGTGTTGAATGCCGAACAGTCGGTGCTCAACGCCCGGCTGACCCTCATCAACGCCGAACATGACCAATTGGTCGCCTCATACCAAATTCTTGCTTCGATTGGCCAATTGACTGCAAGGAAGCTTGCATTGGGCGGTTACTATGATGTGCGCAAGAACTACGACAACGTGAAAAACAAGTGGATTGGCCTTGACGCCGACACGATCGAATAAAAGGTTGAATCAATGGTGCATGAAGAGTTTCGCACCTGATGACAGCCCAGTAAAACTCGGTTAATGATTAATTCAGCTGGAGCGCCCAGATTGAAGGGTGTTGCGCAAGTTTTGGGGCAGGTTGAGTCAGCATGAAGGTCGAGGATCTGTTAGCCTCCATTAGAAAGTCGGTCGATGACGACATGGATGGATTGGGTGCGTCCATGGCATCGCAATCGCGGGGAACCCTGATGCGCGGGGCTTTGCGTGAAATGCGCGTGAACCTGGGCGGCAATGACCTTTCCAATTCGGTGCAAGACGAAATATCGACTTTGCGCGAACGTATCAGGGCCAAGGTGGCCGCCAAGGAAATCGCTATAGAAATTCCTGCGCCAGCTCCGGTTTATGCCAAGCCGCTGCCCGCACCAGCGCCAGTTCTGGCGCGGGGTAATTTTTCCAATATTCTTGATGTGCCGACACGACCTGCTGAACCCAATCGCCACATGAGAATGCAAGTTGAACGCGCCCAACATGTGCCTTTGCGCACAAGCCGTTTTGATGATGCTGAAACTGATGTACGCTACCAACAACAAGCTGATCACTGGGGCCACAGGTCGGAAGCGCCGCAAGCCTATGAGCCAGAAGCCAATGGCGAGGCTTACTATCAGGACGCCTATCGCGAAGAACAGCATCAACAATATCCAATGCTGCAAGCACCCTTGCTTTCACCCCATGCCGAGGCTGCAGCTGAAACGGCTTTCAGGCAGTTGTCGGACTCGCTATTGGCGCGGGCTACGGGCGACCGTTCGATTGAGGAGATGACCCGCGAATTGCTGCGCGGCATGATCAAGCAATGGCTCGATGCCAATCTGCCAACGCTGGTGGAAGAATTGGTGCGCGAGGAAATCGAACGCGTGGCCAGGCGCGGTCGTTAATCCTCAACCCACATGCGCAATAAGTTGGCGCGCATTTTATAGAGTTGATCCAGCACGGGGCGGGGAGCCTGACTGGCATTTAGCGTGGCAATGGTATTTTCCAGATCGAACAACATTTCGCGCTGTTGTGGATCACGCAGATAACTTCTGATCCAGCCAACGATGGCCAATCGCTCGCCTGAACGGACTTCTTCCACACGGTGCAGGGATGTTGCGGGATAGAGTATGAGACTGCCGGCTGAAAGCTTGTAGGCGCGGTCACCTTCGTTGTCTTCGATGATGAGACTGCCGCCTTCATAGCTTTCGGGCGGTGCCAGAAAAAGCGTAAACGACAAATCTGTCCGAATGCCGCCCATCAGGGGATCATCCACATGGGTGCCGTAGTGCATGCCGGGGCCGTAGCGCGAGATCATGAGTTTTACAAATTTTTTCGGCCTTGCCGCTGCCTTGAAAACAGGATGGTTCAGTAGTGTTGCTTCAACTTTAGCCAAAATCGGCGCGGCGGATTCAGCGCTTGCCTGCTCGTTGTCCTTGACGGCGCGGGCGTGGTGACCAGCCGTGGTTTTGCCTGACTTGAACTTGAGGGCGCTTTCAAGATGCGCGCGCATGGCCTCGAGTTCGGCCATATCCAACAGCTCAGCGATCACCAAATTCATGTCTAACTCTTTCTAAATATTAGAATAATTATAAATCCGATAATTTTAGTCGGCTATTGCATTGGCGAAAATTATCAGTTATCAAATGGGCAATCAAGACTGAATTGGCAAAGGAGAACGACGTCATGGAACTTAAAATGAAGCTATGGGTTGGACTTGGTCTTGCCGCGAGTTTGGCTGCAACCGGGGTGGTTCACGCCAGCGCAACAAAACATGTTGACCACGGTAAAATCTTGCTTGCCGACGCCAGTGGCGAAGGTGGTGAAGGTGGCGGCGATGCCGGGGCAGAAGGACTGGACGATGCAGCCTATCTCGTCAGCCTGTCGCTGATGGAGGGACATATGCGGGTGGGAACCGAGCTTTATGGCATGGGCGAAGCTGACATGGCCAAAACCCATATGAAGCATCCACGCGATGAAATTTATACGGCGCTGGAGCCTGCGCTGAAAGCCCGCAAGGCACCGGATTTTGCTGTTGCCCTTGATGCTGTCGGCCAAACCGTCAATGCGGGTGGGGATGCCAACGAGGCCCAGCTACGTTTCCGGGCTTTCGAAGTAGCCATCCATGCAGCGCGGCCACAATTGCTGGAAGCTGCAACTGCCGCCAAGGCTGCTGTGCAACTCATCCGCACTGCCGCTGAAGAATACGCCGTCGGCATTAAAGACGGCAAGATTGATAATCTTCATGACTATCAAGACGCATGGGGCTTCACCCAGGTTGCGGCACAAATTCTCGCCACGCTGTCTGAAGCTGAGCGGGCAGAGCACAAAAACGAAGTTGCTGGTCTTGAAGCCGAGATTGCTGCCTTGGCGGGATTATGGCCGGATTTGTCAGGCAAGCGGCCCGTTACCGGCGATGCTAAAGCCTTGTTTGTGGCAGCAGCCAAAATGGAATTAATGTCTCTGGACATCAAATAGACTGCATCCGGCTGGCCTTGCCTTTCCGACCTGCCACTCGCTATACGCAGGGCCAATTCGTCCCATTGAAGTTGGCCCCCATGTCTCTCGAAAAAACCTTTGTACCTGCCGAACTTGAAGCCCGCCTTTACAAGGCTTGGGAAGAGGGTGGTTATTTCAAGCCAGGTCGGCGTCCCAAGGCGGAACCCTACACCATCGTCATTCCGCCCCCCAATGTGACGGGTTCGCTGCACATGGGCCATGCGCTCAACAATACCATTCAGGATATTCTGGTGCGGTTTGAACGAATGCGGGGCCGCGATGTGTTGTGGCAACCCGGCACCGACCATGCCGGCATTGCCACGCAAATGGTAGTGGAGCGCTTGCTGGCGAAGGAAGGCAAAACCACACGCCGCGAAATGGGCCGCGAGGCGTTTCTGAAACGCGTTTGGGACTGGAAAGCCGAGTCGGGTGGCATTATTTCGCAACAATTGCGACGGCTTGGCGCGTCTTGCGATTGGTCGCGCGAACGCTTCACCATGGATGAGGGACTTTCAATGGCGGTGCGCAAGGTGTTTGTGCAGCTCTATCGGGACGGCTTGATTTACAAGGACAAGCGGCTGGTGAATTGGGATCCCAAGCTGCTGACGGCGGTTTCCGACATCGAAGTCATCAACAAGGAAGTGAAGGGCCATCTCTGGCACATCAAATATCCGGTCATCGATGGTGCGCCGGGCGAAGAAATCATCGTCGCCACGACCCGGCCTGAAACCATGTTGGGCGACAGCGGCGTTGCGGTGCATCCTGAAAATGAAAAGCTGAAACACCTCATCGGCAAACATGTGCGATTGCCTTTGGTGGGCCGGATCATTCCGATTGTCGGCGATGACTATGCCGATCCGGAAAAAGGCACAGGGGCCGTCAAAATCACCCCGGCCCATGATTTCAACGACTTTGAAGTCGGCAATCGGCAAGGCCTCGCGCAGATCAGCATTTTTGACCAGTTTGGAAAATTGTCGTTGAAAGACAAGAGTTTCACGGCTGGTGTTGACATGTCGGATGAACTATCGACGATCATCGGTTTGGACGGCATGGATCGCTTCGAGGCCCGCAAAGTCATTGTGGCGCGGCTTGAGGAACAAGGTCTGCTCGACAAGATTGAACCGCATCTGCATCAAGTGCCCCATGGTGATCGCTCTGATGTGGTGATTGAACCATTTCTGACAGAGCAATGGTATGTGAACGCCGCCGAGATGGCCAAGCCCTGCATTGCCGCCGTGGAGCAGGGCGACACGGTGTTTGTGCCGAAAACCTGGGAAAAAACCTATTTTGAATGGATGCGCAACATCCAGCCCTGGTGCATTTCGCGCCAGCTCTGGTGGGGCCATCAAATTCCGGCATGGTATGGTCCGGCGATGACCAGCAGACAGGGGGAGAAATCATTTAATCCCCTGGAACGCAAAATTTTCGTGGCCGAGTCAGAAGCTGAGGCGTTGGACGAGGCGCGGGCTTATTACGGTATGGAAATTGATGTGCGGGCCGATCTGGATGACTGGATCAAGACGGTGGTAGCTGGTTCATTCAGCAAGGCACCAATTTTCCGCGATGCGGATGTGCTTGACACCTGGTTCTCATCAGCCCTTTGGCCGTTCTCGACTCTGGGGTGGCCGGAGCAGACGCCAGAACTGGCGCGGCATTACCAGACCGATGTTTTGGTGACGGGCTTTGACATCATTTTCTTCTGGGTGGCCCGGATGATGATGATGGGCCAGCACTTCATGCAGGAAGTGCCGTTCCACACGGTCTACATGCATGCGCTGGTCCGCGACGAAAAGGGCCAGAAAATGTCGAAGTCGAAAGGCAACGTCATGGACCCCCTGGAAATCGTCGACCAATACGGGGCTGACGCGTTGCGCTTTACCTTGGCGGCAATGGCGGCCCAGGGGCGGGATATCAAGCTGTCGCCGGCCCGGGTTGAAGGCTACCGGAACTTTGCCACCAAGCTGTGGAATTCCGCGAGGTTTGCCGAAATGAATGGCGTGGCGCTGGATGAGAATTATGATCCGGTGGCAGCACGGGTAACGGTGAACCGCTGGATTGCCGGAGAAGTGGCGCGGGCCCAGGGGACTGTCACCAAGGCCATTGAAGAGTACAAATTCAACGAAGCGGCAGCGGCGGCCTATCAGTTCGTCTGGAATATTTTCTGCGATTGGTATGTGGAACTGATCAAACCGATTCTGGCGGGCGACGATGAAATAGCACGGGCCGAAACCCGGGCCACGGCAGCTTGGGTGATCGACCAGATATTGCTGATGCTGCATCCCTTCATGCCCTTCATCACCGAAGAACTCTGGCAGAAAACCGCCACGCGTTCACAAATGCTGATTGAGGCTCCATGGGCGTCCTACAAAGGACTGGGAGATGCCAGGGCCGATGCGGAAATCAATTGGGTCATCCGCCTGATTTCCGAAGTGCGTTCGGTGCGGGCGGAAATGAATGTCAACGCTGGTGCGAAGATT
>JANONM010000195.1:0-1655 GCA_031420855.1 Hyphomicrobiales bacterium | reverse complement strand
CGTTGCGCCATGGGCATCAAACCATTGCAAGATTGCTTCAGCTTGTTGAACAGTCGGTTCATGCCGACCTGTGATATAAGAATACCGATCACTGTCACGCAACACCACGCTGCAGGATTGGGTGCAATTCCACAAACAGCTTTGTTCGATGAGACGAACATCCTGCCGTTGTTTTTCCGCCAGAACCGAAGCCATGGCATCAACAAGTGTCTGGCCGCCCGTTCGGCCATCAACGCCGGTCTTGCGGCCGTCAGGAAAGCGGCAACTATTGCAGATAACGATGGCACGCATGGGTGATTCAGGTTCTTCGGGCTATTTGTTTGAAATAAAAGGCTAGCTCAGCCATGATACGACTTCTGCCAACTGTCAACGCAACAAAGCCGACCAAAGCCCATATGAAATTCAGCCGTATCGCCTTTTTGGCCTCCGAAGCCCCTGCCGCCAAGCGGGCCTTGTCACGCCTTGCCAAAATCTACGGCAATGTCGATCCTGAAAAAGCCGATTGTGTTGTCGCACTCGGTGGTGATGGCCACATGCTGCAAACCATGCATCGCTTTGTATCCTCAGGCATTCCAATCTATGGCATGAACCGTGGCACCGTGGGTTTTCTGATGAACGATTTCTCCGAAAGCCAATTGGAGAAGCGACTGGCAGAAGCTGAACTCACCACCATTCATCCCTTGCGCATGACTGCAACCGACAGCGCCGGAAAAAGTCATTCCGCCATTGCTTTCAACGAAGTGTCCTTGCTGCGCCAACGCCATCAGGCTGCAAAAATAAGCATTGCCATTGATGGAAAAATTCGGCTGGAAGAATTGATCTGTGATGGCTTGCTGCTGGCCACCCCCGTGGGCAGCACAGCCTATAATCTTTCAGCCAACGGACCAATCCTGCCGATCGGCTCGCCACTTTTGGCCTTGACTCCCATCAGTGCATTCCGGCCAAGGCGCTGGAGCGGTGCCATTTTGCCCCGCAACGCCCAAGTGGAACTGACAATTGCCGATTCGGAAAAACGCCCCGTTGCTGCCGTGGCTGATCATCTGGAAGTCCGGGCGGTGCAAACCGTGCGGATTGCCGAAGACAAAAAACGCAGTGTCAAAATCCTGTTTGATCCCGGCCACAGCTTGGCCGAGCGCGTGCTCAACGAACAGTTTCGATTTTAGAGCATCGGATGGTCAAATGAAATCACTCAACTCAAACCCGTCTTTCCCGCGAAGGCGGGAATCCCTCTTTCTTACAACAGGTTAGCTGGACCCCCGCCGACGCGGGGGTGACGGTGTTGGGGATGGTAATTGGATTCAAGTGACCGTCCCTCTTCTCTCGCTTTCAAGCCGCTCGCAACATGTCGGCTTTGAGTTTGCGGGCAATCTTGCGCACTTTGTCATCGCCAAAACGACCGACAAACTCGATATGTTTGGCCTGGTCCTTCAAGGGCAGCGCGCCAAACTGCATCATCAAAGTTTCCAGCAAACGCCGCCCGAATGCATCGGGATCAAGATTGATGCCTTCATTGCGGGCTTCGTTTTCAACTTCAGATGCCGCAGCCAGCAAGGCATGGCAAGGGCCAGGCAGACCAGAGCGGCCGACCAGCGATTTGATGCCGGAAGCGCCACGCGTCGCAATCAGTTCATGGATGCGCGCCGCAGATTGGCCGG